>NZ_CP049366.1:2130828-2435232 GCF_014058425.1 Companilactobacillus pabuli | reverse complement strand
TATAGTAACCCTTCTTAGCTAATCAACGAAGTTCTTTACGGTCTTAGTACTAACTCATCGAAAAGTTGAATTTTGATAGTTCGTGATTGGTATTAATTGTTGCAACACTGCCAGTAGCATTGGCCAAATCTAATTTGGATATGACATTTTAAGTTCCCTTCTATATATAAGTAAATTTACTTTACCACATTTAACCAATAAGCCAAATCAAAGAAGATTCCAATCGCCTTTGATAAACTAAAAGAAACACTATTGGAGGTTCATTATGCCTAAAAAAGATATCACTCAAATGTATTTCAACGATATTTACCCTATACATCAAAAAGGTCGAAAGAAAAAATCATACTCAAGCAGAAGTAGACCAAATTATCACTTGGCTAACTGGCTACAATCAAGATGCTTTACGGATTGTCCTACAAGAAAAAGTCACTTTCGAAGATTTCTTCAACCAAGCTCCTAACTTTAATGATCAAGCAAAACTTATCACTGGCACTATTTGTGGTGTCAAAGTCGAAGATATTACGGACCCAATCGTTCAGAAGATTCGCTATTTGGACAAACTAATTGATGAGCTTGCCCACAACAAGAAAATGGATAAAATTTTACGCCATTAATTTCGTTTAAAACGCCGGATTAAATAAGTTACCCCACCAATCAAACCGACTAATAGGAATAAGTAGCCAATTGGTACTAAGAAAAACGGTTCTTGCAAATAACCATTACTGTCGACAGTACTACCAATCAACGTAAATAGTAGGAAACTAATAATACCCGTGATTATCATCGTTATGCTGAAATACAAATTCCACTTAATTTTCTTCATTTCACTACCATCCTTTACTAGTTTGTCAGTCATCGTAGTATCACCTAGTATCAAATTATCCAACGAAATGTTAAAAGTTTGAGCAATTAAAACTACCATTTCTAAATCGGGTAGATTACGGTTATTTTCCCAACTAGAAATAGTTTGTCGAGAACATTCAATTTTTGGGCGATTTGTTCCTGAGTTAACTTTTGACTAGTTCGTAATTTTTTCATCTGTGCTCCAAAGTCCATGAATTCAACTCCTTTAACCTCAGTTATACATAATCTCTGTCAAAAACTAAAGCTAGAGTTACAAGCATCCTTGATTTAATAGGATTTATAGATCGTATTTCCATATAGTACAGAATACTACAAATTGCCGCCTCTATATGTTATGTTATATACTCATTCCAATTGAGGAGATTTTAATTTGGTTACAGAAAACATTCAAGATTACACATTAGGACAAAATGAGCCTACTTTAGATATTACCGTGACTGGAAATAGTGAACTTGACTATTCCCACGATGACTTAAAAATCGCCGCCGCTATTAAATTGATTGAATCATGCGACAACTTGAACTTTACTTTAATGACTGGCGAACATGAACTATACAAAAAGCTATCCGACAAACTATATGTAGCAACAGAAGATTTTGTTCCCAAAAGTTATTTACAATAATTAGAGTCAGAGAAGACCGTTTCTCTGGCTTTTTCTTTTGTGATAATATTATTTGAGTAATTATCCAGAAAGGAATAAATAATTTGTCATTTAATCTCAATACCTTAATCAAAAAACTCTTTCTCAAAGTCGATTGGAATCAGTCTTGCAGCACGTTGCCTCAGTTACTTTCCAATTAATACTATTAACTATCGTCTTACTTCTAATCAATTGGATCGGTAAAAAAAATCATTCGTCACATTTTCAAAACTGGACTTAGAGGCACTAAACGTCAAATTTCACCTAAAAAACTTGATACCATTTATACATTAGCTCTCAATATTTTTAAGTATACGCTGATGTTTCTTTGGATCTATGCCATACTTTCGGCCATTGGAATTCCCGTTGGTACATTAATAGCTGGAGCTGGAATCTTCAGTTTGGCAATTGGTCTTGGAGCACAAGGATTCGTTTCCGATATGGTCAACGGTTTCTTCATCTTATTGGAGCAACAAATCAGTGTCGGCGATTTGATTCAAGTCAACAGCATCGAAGGTGAAGTTACCTACGTCGGTATTAGAACAACCCAAGTCAAAAGCTTCGATGGAACTTTAAACTACATCCCTAATCGCAACATTACTATTGTCAGCAACTTATCACGTAATAATATGCGTGCTTTAATGGAAATTCCCATTGCTAGTGACTCTCCTTTTGAAAAAATTACGCAAGTTATTGATAATGTTAATGACAATTTAGATTTAAAAGAACTTCAAATCACGCAGAAACCTTATATCTTTGGCTTCTCAAATTTAAATGATGGTACTCTATCAATTCAGGTTGCCTGTTATACCATCCCTGGTGCTCAATATAATGCTAGAAATGTACTATTAAAGAAATATTTGAACGCATTAAAAGAGGCTGGATTAATTTACCTAAGTAAAAAAACTATCAAAAAATGATAAAAATCATATTTTAGTTTTTTTTATGTTTAGTACGAACATCAGTTTGCTTTTAAGATATTTATTTTCTATAATAAAAATAATAATACGAAAGGATGATTCTTATGAATGATAAAGAAATTTCGAAAATGATGTTACAAAATAAAGAGCGTTTAGGCATCTATGAACCAAACTATAAGGAAAATGAAAGGCCTTTTTTTATTACCTTGGAAAACCAATTTGAACTAGTAGATAGTGACTATAGCAATTTATACCTTCATTATTCTGATGATGAGGAGAATTCGTTTGGAGAAATACTTTAAACAAAAATTGGCCAACTGATATAACAACATTTACCGATAGTATCATCAAGGATTTTAATTTATCCAATGAAGAAAAACTATTATTTTCTAATTTCAGAGTCGACGCATGGAAACATCTAAATAGTTTACAAGAATATTGGTCACAAATATTAAGAGAGGAAGATATTTTCGAAGATAAAGAGGAATTGGAATCTTCTGAAGAATATCAGGCTCTTATCGACATAAGGAATATAAAACCGATTTAAGAAAAGCATATTTTGGTGATAAATAACTATAAATCGGCTGTTTGGTTTCCTACATTATAAAAGTTATAATTAATTTATTAGAGATTATAAAAAGAGCTAATTAATAATGGAAAAACGCATTAAAGGTTCTTGTACTTCAATTTTAGTTGGTAAAAAAGCTTCAATTGACGGTTCAACTCTTATTTCAAGAAATGATGACGGTCATGAAGCCTTAGATCCACAACGTTTCGTAGTCGTAAATCCAGATGATCAACCTAGAGATTACACTTCAGTTATCAGCAAGGTAAACGTTAAATTGCCTGATGACCCACAACGCTACACTTCAATTCCTAACTCAATTTTGACAAACGGAATTTGGCCAGCTGCTGGTATCAACAGTTCAAACGTTGCTATGTCAGCTACTGAAACTATCACTACTAATTCACGTGTTCAAGGACTCGATCCTTTCGTTGAAAATGGTTTAGGTGAAGAAGACTTAGTTACTCGTTCTTCCTTACGTCAAGAGTGCCCGTGAAGGTGTTAAACGCCTGGGTTCTCTACTAGAAGAATACGGAACTTATGAACCAAATGGTATTTCATTTGCCGATAACGAAGAAGTTTGGTGGTTAGAAACTATCGGTGGACACCACTGGGCAGCTGTTCGTATTCCTGACGATGCTTACGTTGTAGCTCCAAATCGTATGAACATTGATCAATTTGACTTCGACTCAGATGACACACTTTGCTCAAGCGATTTGAAAGACTTGATTGACAACAACAAACCTCAACCCAGATTTGAAACTACATTTAAGACATTCTTCGGTAGTGTTCTATTAAAGATACTGTTACAACAACCCTCGTATTGGTACGGCCAAAGTTCTTCAGTCCTGATGACACAGCTGACGATCAATGGAACAAGATTTACTTCATCTGCCACGCTAACGCAAATCTCCGTTGAGATGTGAAGTTTGTCTTGATTCTCCTTCGAAAATACTAAATACGATGTTTACGGCAGTGGTCTGAAGTGATAGAAGCTCTTCAGACCTATCGGTATAACAGAAACCAAACTTACATTCTTCAAATCAGAAACAATGTTCCAAATGAAATTGCTGGTATCCACTGGTTAGCATATGTGCCAATACTTTCAACACAGTCGTTCCTTTCTATGCCAATGTTAATGACACACCTGTTCAATACAAGAATGCCACTGGCAAATTCGATTTGAACAACATTATGGTTGAGTTGTACAACTGCCCTACTCGGTGATACAGACTACACTTCTATGTTGATATGAAATGATTATGAACTAGATGCCATGAGCGCTTACCGTAAAATTCAAAACGATACTGATGCCGATATTTCTGGACAAAAGATATTGAAAAATATCTCGAAAATGCAATAAGAATTAGCTGATGTAGCCTTTGAAAAACAAATAAATTGCTCGGGACATGGTAACAAGGTTCTAACATATGAAGCTTCGTTACTTGATGATTAATCAAAAAGTCGATAAAAAAATTATCGACTTTTTTTTGCAGTTTAGCGAACATATGTTCTAAACTAATGATATACTTATTTAAATCCTGATTCTCAAAAATTACGATACAATAACTCAATGGAGGGTTGAATATGAAATTATTACCACTGCTGACTGGCACATCGGACGAACTTTGAACGGTTATCCTTATTAGACGAACAAAAGGAAACTTTCAAACAAATTTTAGATATTGCAAACTTGAACAAGTTGACGGCATAGTTATTGCTGGAGATATTTACGACCGAGCTATTCCTAATCCTGAAGCCGTTACAACTTGGATGAAATGTTCCGTAAAATCAATTTGGAAAATCACTTACCTATTTATGCTATCTCTGGTAATCACGATAGCGCCAAACGTCTTAATTATGGTCGGGCTTGGATGAACAGTCTGATTTCTATCTCAATACGCTCATAGAAGAAGCTTTCACCCAATCGAGACCACAAGCACAAATATTTTATTGCCATTCTTTGACCCAATGGATGCTAGAGCTTACTACTCACATCAAGGCATGCCTGATGAACAAGTCCAAGAAATCAAAACTATTTCTCAGCAATGAATTTAGTCGTTGCCGATATGAAAAAGAATTTTGATCCTAATAAAAAGCACTTACTAGTAACTCACTTTGCCGTGACACCTAATCAAGATACCGAACTAGAACTAACTAGTGAGACTAATTCTAAAGTCGGTGGCTTAGCAACTTTAACTAGCGATGAATTTAATGATTTTGATTACGTCATGCTGGGACATATTCATACCCGCTTTGCTTCTCCGGCTGACAATATTCGTTATTCCGGCAGTCCTATCAAATTCAATGTCAAAGAAGCTCGTATCAAAAATAAAGGCAAAGGTGTCGACATCGTAACGATTGACGACAATGGTATTAACCGCGAATTTAAACCTTTAGTTCCTAAAACTGACTTAATTGTTCTAGAAGAAGACTGGGATACTCTTTGTGATGAGAAATTTTACAGTCAACAACCACTTGATTCAGCTTGGTTTGCTATCACTATTAAGAATTTGACCCTAGTGAACACGTTCATACCAACATCCGAGCTAAATTACAAAACACTATAAAACTATTGTTGAATTAGACTATCAAGTAAAAGCAAACGATAATCAGATTCAAACTATCAACACCAACATCAATGATCTCAGTCCGAAGAAACTGTCGATCAATTCTTCAAAACTATCACTGGTAAAGACTTATCCAACCAACAAAAAACACTTGTTGAAAATATCTTCAACGAAGTAGAAAGAGCGCGCAAATGAAACAATATATTTAGATATCAATTTCTTTGGACACATGAACATTCAACTATTGATTTTAGAAAACTAGATGAATCACCTATTTTTTGATTGGTGGTGATACCGGAGCTGGTAAATCTACTATCTTTGATGCCATGACCTTTGCCCTCTTTGGTAGTACAACTAGTGAACGTGAAGCCAAGGAAATGCGTAGTCAATTTGCTGAAGGCACTGATACGACCAAAGTAGTTTTCTACTTCGAACAAAACGGCAAGATTTTTAAAGTCGAACGGACACCTGAACAATTTCTAGCTAGAAAAAGAGGTACGGTTTTACTAAAAAGCCCCTACCGCTAATTTGTCAATCGTTGACGAAATTAATGGCGTTGAGTAGAAAGCATTGCGACTAAATCAGTTGACGTCGGTAATGCAATCTCCGAAATTCTTAATTTAACTGCTGATCAATTTAAGAAAATCATTCTTTTACACAAAATGATTTTCAGAGTTTTTGAAATCAAATACTGCTGATAAAGAAAAATCCTCAAGAAGATTTTCGGAACTCAATTGTTCACCGATTTTACAATCAAATTAAAGATCACTATGACCAAGCCACTTCTAAAGCTCAAGATTTGATACCAAAATTCAAAACCAACTATCTTCTCCCATTTGGAACGATGAAGAAAAGCTCAATTAAAAGACATCGACAATGATCAATTGAATGACACTTTGGCAAATTTGTTGCTAATCGTCAGGCTACTTTAAATGAAGCAAAAAGACTGAACAAGCCAAACTTGCAGTCAAGAAAAAGAGTGATACTACCTATCAAGTAGCTTTAGATATCAGCAAAAAATTTGATCAGTTAAACGAATACCAAACACAATACAAAAGCCACATTACGACCAAGCTGATAATATCACCCAAAAGCAAGTCCATATTTCTGAATTGCAATGGGCACAACCCCTTCAAGAAACAGTTCGTGATTTAGAACGTCTAGAAAAAGACCAAGCAGATACTTTAAATAGTAAAAAAGACCTCGAGCAAAAACTACAACTTGCCCATAAGAATTTGACTGCTGCTCAAGCTAAAACTATGGAATTAACTAATCAACAAGCGGACTTTGATGAAAAAAATAAGCAAGCTCAAAACTGGCAGTTCTAATTACTAAAGTTCAAGAAATTGAAGCCATTAAAAAGTCGCTATCTCAATTACAACCACACTTAGAACAAATTACTAAGACCGTTCAAACAAAATCTCAAGAATTAACTACCATTAATAATTCAATTCAAGCTAAGAACGAGGAATTGTCTAAATACCAGGACTTCCCTAGTCAAAAAGATAAATTAGTTCAAGAAAGAGCTGATTTATCGATCAATTCTCACCTCTTGAGACTGACCGTCAAAATGCTGCTGACGCCGTGGCCAAAACACAAAAAAGCTCAAACAATTACATGCTGACTTGGATCAAAAGACTAAAGCATTTGAGGATGCTAAAAAGACTATCAAGAAAAATAAAAACTAGACAATCACTAATGATTGCCAGCTTCGTCAAGAATTAGTCGATGGAGAAGCCTGTGCTGTCTGTGGTTCAACTGAACATCCCTATGCCAAAAAAGCCGCCGTTGCTGACGAAAAAGAACTCCGCAAATCAATGGATGCTGTCGACAACTCCCAAAAAGTCTTTGCAGCTAAAGATACAGATTTAAAGAATATTCAACAAACAATTCAAGAAGTTTCAGACGAATTTGATCAACAACAACAAAAGGCTGTTTCTACTCAAATTGCTTTATCAACTCACTACACTCAAGCTGTCGCTAACACTTCAGTCGAGTTGCCACAACAGTTTGATCTAGCAGCCATCAAGATACTTTCAAAAAGAATATTGATCAATTAAATGAACAGATTCAAATTTCTCAAAAACTAGCTCAGGAAATTAAAGACCTAGAGAATAAGCTCAGTCGTCAACAACAGTTGTTAAACCAAGATAAGTCAGAATTAGACAAATTGACAGCTCAAATCCAAACTCGAGAAACCGACTTGCAAACTAAGTCAGCTGTTTTATCCGATTCAACCACTACAAGTCAGCAATTGATCACCCAAAAAATGAATTAATTTCAGCATATGAAAAATTCCAAAAAGATTTGAAATCCGCTCAAGATGCTGTTCACAAAAATGAAATTAACTATAGTAACAATCAAACTAAACTAACTGATACTCAAGCACAGTTAGACAAGTTAACGACTAATTTGAGAAATCTTTCCGATAAATTACACCAAGCACTCAATGCCGATAATGCTAAAACTAATGACCGTAATTTACTAGATAGATGGATCTTAGAACTTTCTCAAAATCAATTAAACAAACTCCAAAACGATGTCACTAGCTATCAAAAGAAAAGGAATTTTGACTAGTGATATTTCCAAAGTAACAGCTCAACTAAAAGATCAGACTAAACCCGATATTGTCGCCTTAAAACATGCTAAAGATGAAGCAGAACAAAATCATTTGATTGCCGCTAAACAAACTGATTCATTCAATCGTGATTTAAAAGAAGCTACCCAAAACTTCGAACAAGTTCAAAAAATTCTTCAAGCTCAAGGCACTTTTACCAAGGAATTAGCCGCCGTCACTAGCCTTTACAACATTGTCACTGGTAAAGACGGCAACGAGAATAAATTAAAGCTAGAAACTTATGTCGTTCAAAATTACTTATTAAAGATTTTGAATTACGCCAACCGCAAGTTTTTGAGTATCCTTTCTAATGACCGCTATTATTTCCAACTATCGACTGAAAGTACTAATAAGCAACGTGATCACGGTTTGGATATCAATATCTATGACCGTCAAACTAATGCCACTCGTTCTTCTGACACACTTTCTGGTGGTGAAACTTTCATCGCCGCTTTATCGATTGCTCTGTCATTGAGTGAAGTCGTTCAATCATCCGCCAATGGTGTCCAAATCGATGCGTTATTTATTGATGAAGGTTTTGGATCATTGGATGAAGAAACACTCAACGAAGCAATGAAAGCTTTAACTGAAATCGGTCAAAATCGTATGGTTGGTGTTATCAGCCATATCGAATCTATGAAACAAAGTATCGGGCAACAACTCCTAGTTCAAAAAGTCGGTAATGGTAAAAGTACAATCAAAATTATTACTAAGTAAAATAAAAAACATCCCCAAAATTGAGGATGTTTTTCTTATCTATAATGGATTTACGCCGATAAAACGTTTTTCAAGTACCTTCAAAATAGCATTTGCTGTATCGAGTGAAGTATATAGTGGCACAGCATTTAAGATTGCATTTTGACGAATAATATAACCATCTGAATGATGACTTCTACTTTCACCCAAGGTATTGATCAACAATTGAATCTTATTGTGACTCAAATAGTAAACAATATCTTCGTCAGCTTGTCCCACTTCAGGAACAACTTTGGCTTCAACACCATGTTCATTGAAGTACTTAGCTGTACCTTTGGTAGCCAAGATTTGGAAGCCAACTTCATGGAAACGATGGGCCAAACCACAAGCTTCAGCTTTGTCATTATCATTAACGGTTATTAAGACGTTACCAGCATCTTTGATATGTTGGTTAGTAGCTTCAAAGGCTTTGTACAAGGCTTCAGTGTAGTCTTTACCTGAACCCATAACTTCACCAGTAGACTTCATCTCAGGTCCTAGAGCACTATCAACGTCGTTTAATTTATTGAAGGAGAATGTTGGGGCTTTGACATGGATTAAGCGAGATTCTGGTGCCAAACCTGGTTCTAATCCAAGTGTGGCAAAATTAGCCCCTAAGATTAATTTCGAAGCAATTCTAGCCATTTGAATTCCAGTAACCTTGCTCAAATATGGCACTGTCCGACTGGCTCTTGGGTTAACTTCAATAACGTAAGCTTGATTTTCATGAATAACAAATTGAACATTCATGATTCCAATACATTTAAGTTCTTTTGCCAAAAGTTTCGCGTATTTGACGATTTGGTTTTGAACTTCTTCAGGAATATTTTGTGGAGGATAAACGGCCATTGAATCTCCTGAGTGCACACCGGATCTTTCGATGTGTTCGATGATACCTGGTAGCAAGACATTTTCACCGTCACTCAAGGCATCAATTTCACATTCACGACCAGTTAAGTAAGTATCAATCAAAACTGGATGGTCATTAGAAACGTGAACTGCTTCGTGCATGTACTTGTCGAGTTCTTCATCGGATCTAACAATTTCCATCGCACGGCCACCTAGAACATAACTAGGACGAATCAAAACTGGATAACCAATCTTATGAGCAACTTCAACTGCACCTTCTTGAGAAGTAGCGGTACCACCAGCTGGTTGAGGGATATTTAATTTCTTGATGATTTGGTCAAACAAATCACGATCTTCAGCACGGTTGATATCTTCAACTTGCGTACCTAAAATCTTGATGCCATTTTCCTTGAGTGGTTCAGCTAAGTTAACTGAAGTTTGTCCACCGAATTGGACGATAGCTCCGACTGGTTGTTCCAAATCACAGACATTTAAAACATCTTCCAATGTCAAAGGTTCAAAGTATAATTTGTCGGCGACTGAATAATCAGTTGAAACAGTTTCTGGATTGTTGTTGATAACGATAGCTTTGTAGCCCATTTGTTGAACCGCTCTGACACAGTGAACCGTTGAATAATCGAATTCGATACCTTGACCGATACGGATAGGACCGGAGCCTAGAATCAAGACGGATTTTTCTGAAGCTTTTTGTGATTCATTTTCAGTCTCATAAGTACTGTAGAAATAAGGAGCTTGAGCTTCAAATTCGCCGGCACAAGTATCAACCATCTTATAAGTTGGTAAAATTTCACTTTGTTTTCTGAAGTGACGAATAATATCTTCATCCAAGCCATTCAAACGGGCAATCGTCTTATCAGAATAACCGAGTTGCTTAGCTTCCAAAATGATATCTTTGTCCAAAGTTCCGTTAGTTAAAACTTTCTCGTAGTTGATGATGTTCTTCAATTTAGCCAAGAAAAATGGATTGATGGCTGTTAACTGGTTAATTGTTTCATAGGAAACATCTCGTCTCAACAATTCAGCAATATAGAACAAACGGTCATCAGTTGGTGTTTGAACGTACTTTTCCAATTCTTCTAAAGGTTTGTCAGCAAGCGAGTCCATAATCAAATCATGTTGGTCGATTTCCAGTGAACGAACGGCCTTTTGGAAAGCTTCTTCGATATTTCTACCAAGAGCCATCACTTCACCAGTAGCCTTCATTTGAGTACCGATAGTTCTGTCAGCTTTGGAGAATTTATCAAATGGCCAACGAGGAATCTTGCAGACGACATAATCTAGTGCTGGTTCAAATTGAGCAAAAGTCTTACCAGTAATTGGATTGATAATTTCATCTAAAGTCAAACCAACCGCAATCTTAGCCGCAATTTTGGCAATTGGATAACCAGTAGCTTTAGAAGCTAGAGCTGATGAACGACTGACACGAGGATTTACTTCAATGATGAAATAATTGCTAGTTTTAGTATCGATAGCGAGTTGAACGTTACAACCACCTTCGATTTTTAGTGCCCGAATAATTTTTAGAGAAACGTCACGCAATTTTTGAACTTCGTCGTCAGTTAAAGTTTGAATTGGTGAAATAACGATTGAATCTCCGGTGTGAATACCGACTGGATCAACGTTTTCCATGTGACAAACGGCCAAGGCATTATCAGCACTGTCACGCATAACTTCAAATTCAATTTCTTTGAAACCAGCAATACTTTGTTCAATCAAAACTTCAGTTGATGGTGAAGCTTTCAAGCCACGACCAACGATTTCTTCTAGTTCGTCATAGTTGTGAGCTACTCCACCACCAGTTCCACCCATGGTAAAAGCGGGACGGATGATGACCGGAAAACCGATTCCGTCAACGAATTTCTTAGCTTCACGATAGTTGTGAGTCGATTTAGAAGCTGGTACTGGTTCATGAAGTTTATTCATCAATTCTTTGAACTCTTCACGATCTTCAGCTTCGTTGATAGTGTCGAGTTTAGTTCCGATAATTTCAATTCCTAATTGGTTCAAAATACCTGATTCTTGTAATTGAACCGCCATGTTCAAGCCTGTTTGGCCACCAAGTGTTGGGATGATGGCATCAGGATGTTCTTTGACCAATACTTTTTCAACGAATTCCAAAGTGATTGGTTCAATATAAACTTTGTCCGCAATGTGTTTGTCAGTCATGATTGTAGCTGGATTGGAGTTAATCAAAACAGTTTCATAACCTTCTTCTTTCAAAGCTAGACAAGCTTGTGTTCCTGAGTAGTCAAATTCGGCAGCCTGACCAATAATAATTGGACCGGAACCGATAATCATAATTTTTTTAAGATCTGTTCTTTTTGGCATTTAATTCCCCTCCAGCTATTTGTTAATCGCATTCCAGAATTTGTTAAATAAGAAATCAGCATCGTGTGGGCCTGGTTTTGCATCGGGATGGAATTGCACAGAAAAAGCTTCGTATTTAGTGTGCTCTACTCCTTCAACCGTTTGGTCGTTTAATTCTACTTGTGTAACTTTCAAATCAGTATCTTCAACCGATTCAGCGTCAACGGCGTAACCGTGATTTTGTGAAGTGAAGTAGATACGACCAGTTTCTAAGTCCTTAACTGGATGGTTAAATCCACGGTGACCGAATTTCATCTTGAAAGTCTTAGCACCGTTAGCTAGGCACAATAATTGGTGACCCATGCAGATTCCAAAGACTGGATAAAGTTTTTCCAATTCCACAATGGTTGGCAAAACATCCGTATGTCTAGTTGGATCTCCAGGTCCATTACTTAACAAAATTCCATCTGGTTTGAGATTCTTAATTGCTTCTAGTGAAGTGTTGCCTGGTACAATAGTAACTTTCAAACAACGTTTCTTTAGTTCAGAAATGATACTTTCTTTATATCCGAAATCTAGTACAACGACATGTTTGCCGCTGCCTGCAAATTCTGCTGGTGTAGGGGTGATACTCTTTTGTAACTGTGAATCGTCTAATTTCCAAGTACTGATTTGGTCAATAAGTCCTGAGTCTAAATCGTCAACGATAGCTGCCTTCAGTGAGCCAGCTTTTCTAATCTTTAAGGTAATTGCACGTGTATCAATTCGTCGGATACCGGGGACATTCTCTTGCTTTAGGAATTCATCGATAGTCATTTCACTTTGATAGTTTCCCGTGACATCGGTTATTTCTCGGGCTAGTACGCCCTTTATAGTAGGCTTTTTGGATTCATTAAATTTCTTAGCGACACCATAATTACCGATCATTGGTGCACAAAAGTTAATGATTTGTCCATTGTAGGATTGATCAGTAATTGCTTCTTGATATCCGCTCATCCCTGTTGTAAAAACAAGTTCGCCGATTGTTTCTATGTCGCTTCCAAAAGCCGTACCTTCAAAGTATGTTCCATCTTCAAAAACTAGGTATCTTTTCATATTTGTCCTCCGAATTGATAAAAATTTGATACATAAAAAGGGATGCTGATAAGCATCCCTAAAGTTAGTCCTAGACGATTGATTAGACTGAACTTTTGGGACCTCTCTGGATCCAATTAAAAATTCAAATTTAAAGACTTTTCACCAGTACGAATTGCTCAGAGAATCCTCTCTGTGGTTCTTTCGCCTTCAAGATCTCACAGGGTCCCATTAAAAGTTATTGTTCCCATAATACAAACATCTTCGTGAATCGTCAATAGTTTTATTAAAATAATTTTAATTTAAATCATAGTTTTATTAGATATTTTTAAATATATTAAATCTAAGGCAATAAAAAAACTTCCTCTGCCAGCAGACAAAGAAAGTTTAGTTTGAGAAGGTTCCCCTCCTAATTGATGCTTTCTAAGCCTCTCTGGACTTAATTAAAAGTTGTTGTAATTATAATACAAATCACTTGTTGATTAGTCAATAGCTATTACCGCTTAAAAATGTGCTCACGGTGGTATTGTAAATAATTTTTATTAGGAGAATATTCTCTATTCATATGTATTTTTCTATTTTTGTATTTATTTAGTGTTTTGTTGAGCTCTGGGTCGTCTGAACTTAGATCTGATAAGATTATATGTCCTTGGTCAGAAAATGTGAAATAGCCTTGTGTGAAGGCTTTTTTTAGTATCTTGGTTAGACAGATACCATTACGATAATCTAGGCGAGTGGTTTTGTTGTCTTCCCACGGGATGATTCTAGTGGCAACTAACTCATCCTCATCAGAGGTTCCAATTAGAGCTGATTTATAACGATAATTAAATTTTACTTGGTCAGAGAAATATTTATCTGCAGCTCTACGAGTTGGTATTCCTTTGGCAGTATCTTCAATTGTATATAACTCGTGCCTTTGAGCTTGATAGCATTTGACTGATAACAGCTCTTCATCACTAGACAAATCGTCAAATTCTGGAGATAGATTGCTTTGTCGCTCCAATAAGCCAAAGTAATCTTCTTTGGTTATTTGAGTAATACCGTTCATGTTGAAGAAGTTAGACCATTTGCCTTTGAATTTGCGAAACTTCCAGTCAAAGGTCCGTAAGTTTTGTTTCATTAGACGATGAGAGAAAAGATAAGGATTCTTCACTTCGAGTAAGCTGTTACCCGTTGTTGGGTCTACTTGGACTACATCCCCTAGTTGAGCTGCTCCGTATAGGTAGAATTCGTTGCCCCATTCCGATGCACTGCCGGACCTGCGATAGATTATCAGGTCTCCGGAGTGGAGTTGTTTGTTAGTTTGATTTTGGTAACTGTAGTATTTGAAATCTACATCGTTGTGGTTGGGGCTCGAACTGGAATCTATTATGAAGTAGTTGGTTTTGGGATTGGTTGTTTGAAATTGATATCCATACATATTTTTTCTCCCATCTTTTAATTATTACCTATATTTTATACTTTGAATTCAGTACATACCTACATTTGATATACTAGATCTATTGAAATAACGATTAATAGGAGTGGTCATATGGGTAAAATTCAAGTTGTAGGAGCAATCATTATTAAAGATCACAAATTACTTGCTGCTCAACGTGCATCTAATCGAGTTCTTGGAGGATATTGGGAATTTCCCGGTGGAAAAATTGAACCTTCAGAAACACCAGAAGCTGCTATGTCACGAGAATTAAAAGAGGAATTCGGTGCAAAAGCAACTGTATTTGAAAAATTTTCTATTGATGGAATTGCAGAATTAGAATTTGGAGAAGTAATACTTCATTGTTATTACGTTAGATTAGACAGTAATATTTCCAAAACTATTGCGCATGATGAATTACGTTGGGTTACCCCAGATGAAGCTCTTGCATTAGACTGGGCCCCTAGCGATGTTGCTGTAATTAAAGCCTTAGCAAAGACTGGATTCAATTATGAATACTGATTACGAAAACGACATAAGAAAAGGAATAGATTTTGGATTTATTGATAACTCAATCGAATCATTAGATCGTTATCAGCCTTCTCTTGTAACCAATCATAATGGAACCGTTCTTGATACCTTGGAAGAGGAATTACGTAGTACCAAATCGTTTACCATTGCTGTAGCATTTGTCACATCTGATGGCCTATTAGATTTAAAAAGTACCCTGGCTGACATCGCATCTCATGGTATACGAGGAAGATTAATTACATCAACCTATTTAAAATTTAATAATCCAAATATGTTTGAAGATTTATCTTATATTCCTAATCTAGATGTCAGAGTTTTACATCAAAATGGATTTCATACAAAAGCTTACTATTTTAATCATGGTAATTATGAAAGTATTTTAGTTGGAAGCGCCAATTTAACTCAGAATGCTCTGAAGAAAAACTTTGAATGGAATCTAAGAGTAACTTCTACTGAACGTGGAGATATTGTCCAAAGTATTAAAAGAGAATTGGACGATCTCTGGCAAAAGGCTACTCCTCTTACTAACTCTTGGATAGAAAAATATCGACAAAACTGGGAACCACCAGCTCTTTCAGTATCAGAACCTTCTCAAAAAGATCAAGCTCCTGGAACAATTTCACCTAATGAAATGCAAAATAACGCTTTAATGTCGCTAAAAGATTTAAGAGAAAAAGAACATGCAAAAAAGGCCCTAGTGGTCGCAGCGACAGGAACAGGAAAAACATATTTAGCCGCTTTTGATGTTAAAAACGTTAAACCTAAAAGAGTTTTATTTGTTGTACACCGTGCACAAATTCTGGAACAAGCAAAAGAAAGTTTCCAAAAAATTTTAGGTGGTCCTGATAAAGATTACGGCATACTTAGTGGAAGTAAAAAACAAATTGATGCTCGCTATCTCTTTGCTACAGTAAACATGGCTTCTGACGAAAATATTTGTAAGCAATTAGGTTCAAAGAGATTTGATTACATAATTATCGATGAAGCCCACCGAGTCAGTGAAAATCAATCTACCGAAAAACAAACAATGTATCAAAAACTAATGAACTTTTACGAGCCCAACTTTATGCTTGGTATGACTGCCACGCCAGAACGTACCGATGGTACAAATGTTTATGCATATTTTGATTACCATCTGGCCTATGAAATTTCCCTTTTAGATGCATTAGACCATAATTTTCTTACCCCATTTCACTACATTGGCGTAACAGACTATGAAATAAATGGTCATATTATAGACGACAAAACCAGTCTAAAATATTTAGTCTCCGATGAAAGAGTCAACTATATAGTAGACAAAACTAAGTACTATGGACCACGTGGAGAAAATGTTCATGGACTAATCTTTGTTAGTCGTATAGAAGAAGGTCGTGATTTAGTAGTCAAATTAAAGTTACGAGGTATAAATGCCCAATTCGTTTCAGCTGTGGACTCAATCGATACTAGAGAAAAAGCTGTTCGGAAACTAACCAAAGGTGAACTTCAATATATCGTAACTATTGACATCTTTAATGAAGGTGTAGATATTCCATGCCTAAATCAAATTGTTATGATGCGCCCTACTAAATCCAGCATTATATTTTTACAACAGCTTGGACGAGGATTACGTAAATTCCCTGGTAAAACATCAGTTACCGTATTAGATTTCATTGGAAATTACGACGAAAATTATATGATTCCAATGGCTTTTGATCAATCTAACACCAGTAATAAGGAAAAAATACGTAAACAAATTATTAGTCCTAGCATTTCTGGAGTCTCTACTATTCATTTTGAAGAAGTAGCTCGTAATCGAGTACTCAAAGCTGTCTCAAAAGCTTCACTAGAGAGCATGAAAAGATTCAGAGATGCCTATAATAATCTAAAAGATAAGATTGGTCTTCGACCACCTATGTTTATGGACTTTGCCAAATTAGGAACTATCACTGTTTCTGATATAGTGCATAAATTTAATACCATATATGATATGCAATTAAAATTTGAAAAGGGATTTTCTCAATCATTAAACGAAAAGCAATACGCATTTTTAGATTTTATCTCCAGGGAAATCACTGTTTCAAAACGTCCAATTGAAGCTTGGATTTTAAAACAATTATCAATAAAAAAGACATTAACCGATAATGAAATCTTATCTGGGCTTCGAGCCACAAATATCTTTTATGATGATGACTCTTTAAAAAACGTCGCCTCTATACTAGATTTAAGTTACTTTATGGATAGAAATCGTCAAAAATATGGTGACATACCTTTGATCAATCACTTTGACAACAAATGGGAATTAACTTTTGAATTCAAATCAGCTTTAAGCTCAAAAGAATTCAAACGATATTTTGAAGATGCTATTAATGTGAACCTATTAAAACTTCAAAATCATCCAACAGATTTCAATACTCGTTTTATTGTTGGCGAAAAATATTATCGTACTGATGTTATTAAATTATTGAATTGGTCAAAAGAACAAAATGGTCAAAATGTCGGTGGCTATATCATGAGATCTGACTCTAAGTTCTTACCTGTATTCATAGCATTAGAAAAAACAGAAAAATTTCAAAATAAAATGGCCTATGAAGATTCATTCTTAAGCCGTTCAACAATGAGATGGTTTTCAAAGAGCGGTCGTTCAACTACTAGTAAAACTGAGAGTAAAATTATTAGTAACAAAAATTTTGGAATGATTCAGTTATTTGTCAAAAAATCTGATGATGACAAACGTGAAGGTAAAGATTTTTACTATTTAGGATCTGCACGTGTTATAAAGGCTGAAGACAAAGTTGCCAAAAACTCGGACAATAAAAAAACAAAATTAATTGATTTTACTCTTCGATTACAACGGGAAGTAGATCTGAGTTTATATCGTGCTCTAATAGAAAGTTAACAAGAATTATAATTTTTAGACTCCTTGTAATAGGGGTCTATTTTTATATAAAGATTCTGCCCACTCCACCACAATTCCACATCTGCTATACTTATCCCAAAATCACTAAATACTAGGAGCTCACTAATGAATACCAATCAAGAAATCAATAAAGGCGTAAACTTTGGTTTTATCGACAACTCAATCCAATCACTATCTCGCTACCAACCAGCTCTAGTGACCAACCAAAATGGTACAGTTCTCGACACGATTGAAGATGAATTGCGCAATGCCACAACGTTTACGATTGCAGTCGCCTTTGTTACTTCTGGTGGTCTACTAGATTTAAAAAGTACTCTAGCTGACATTGCAACTCACGGCGTTCATGGAAAACTAATCACTTCAACTTATCTTGGCTTCAACAATCCTGAAGTTTTTGAAGATTTGCTCCAAATTCCTAATCTCGACGTTAGAGTTTTAGATCAAGATGGATTTCACACTAAGGCCTACTATTTCAACCACAATGACTACGAAAGTCTAGTAATCGGAAGTGCCAACTTGACTCAGAACGCTTTGAAAAACAATTTCGAATGGAATCTGCGCATCACTTCAACTGAGCGTGGCGAAATTGTCCGCAATGCCAAATCTGAACTGGAGAAACTTTGGCAACAAGCTACTCCACTGACTCAATCATGGATTAACGAATACAAAGAAGATTGGCAGCCAAACTACTCATCATTTTCTCGAAAGAAAAAAATTAAAAAATCTGGCAAAATAATTCCCAATCAAATGCAAAAACCGGCTTTAGAAGCTTTGAAACACCTTCGAGATGTTCAACATGCAAAAAGAGGTTTAGTCGTTGCGGCCACTGGGACTGGAAAAACTTATCTGGCAGCTTTTGATGTCCAACAATTCCAACCTAAGCGACTATTATTCGTCGTCCATCGAGAGCAAATTTTGCGTAAAGCGATGTCCAGTTTTCGAGAAATCTTAGGCGGCCCCAATAGTGATTATGGTATTCTCAGCGGCAGTCAAAAGAACCTCAACGCTCGTTATCTTTTTGCTACCGTCAACATGGTTTCTAAAAAATCAGTCCGTGAACAGCTCGGTGCCAGAGCCTTTGACTACATAATTATCGACGAAGCTCATCGAGTTGGTCAAAATAATCATGGCGAAAAAGAAACTATGTACCAGCATTTGATGAATTTTTACAAGCCACAATTTATGTTAGGAATGACTGCCACTCCCGAACGAACTGATGGAACAAATGTCTACGAATATTTTGATTACAATTTAGCCTATGAAATTTCTTTGCTAGATTCATTGGATCACAATTTGTTGACGCCTTTTCACTACATTGGTGTCACTGACTATGAAAAAAATGGCGAAATAATCGACGACAAGACTAGTCTCAAATACCTCGTATCCGACGAACGAGTTAATCATCTAATCGAAAAAACTAATTATTATGGCCCTAGAAAAGATGACGTCCACGGATTAATTTTTGTCAGTCGCATCGCCGAGGGTCGTGAATTGGCCCTCAAACTCACTAATAAAGGCATCAAATCTCAATTTGTTTCCGCCGAAGATACTGTTGAAGCACGCGAAAAAGCAGTTCACCGACTAACTAAGGGTGAACTGCAATATATCATCACGGTTGATATTTTTAATGAAGGCGTCGATATTCCGATTCTCAATCAAATTGTCATGATGCGTCCCACCAAATCCAGCATTATCTTCCTTCAACAACTAGGTCGTGGTTTGCGCAAATTTGCTCATAAAGAATATGTCACTATTTTAGATTTCATCGGTAATTATGACGAAAATTATATGATTCCGATGGCATTTGACTATTCACACACTAATAATAAAGAAAAAATCCGCAAACAAATCATCAGTCCCAGCATCTCCGGCGTTTCAACGATTCACTTTGAAGAAGTTGCCCGACAAAAAATTCTGGCTTCTGTTTCCAAAGCTCGTTTGAATGACATGAAACGATTCAAAACTGCTTATCAAAATCTCAAGGAAAAAATCGGTTTACGTCAACCAACGCTTTTAGATTTTGCCAAATTTGGTAGCATCGAAGTCTCTGATATAATTGACAAATTCGACACTCTCTACGATATGCAAAACAAATTTGAAGATGATTTTTCAAACGTCCTCACTGAGAAACAATATGCATTTTTAAAATTCATCTCCGCAGAAATCACTGTATCTAAACGGCCTGTTGAAGCTTGGATCTTGAAAAAATTATTAGATCAACCAGTCTTAACCGACGAAAAAATTTTATCAGGCTTAAAAGCTCAAAATATTTTTTGCGATAAAGAAACTTTGGACAACGTGGAATCAGTTTTGTGCTTCACTTATTTCTCAAAAGTAAAACAAAAGAAATACGGTCAAATGGTTATTATTAACCACATTAACAACAAATGGGCCTTCACTTCTAAATTCCAGCAACTATTGCAATCATTAATTTTTAAAAGTTATTTTGAAGATGCCCTTGATGCCAATCTCTGGAGTGTATCGCAAAGCCCAGAAATTTACCAAAACAGATTCACTATCGGTGAAAAATACTTCCGTCCGGATATTATCAAGATGTTAAATTGGCCCAAGGAACCCAACTACATAAATATTGGTGGCTATGCTCTAAGAGACGATGAACGTTTTCTTCCTGTCTTCATTTCTCTCCAAAAAAATAAAAAAGTTCAAAATAAGCTAGTCTACGACAATACTTTCCTCGACCGTTCAACGATTCCCCTATTTTCTAAAAGTGGACGCACAACTTCTAGTACGGTGGAGAGCAAACTCCTTGAACACAAAGATTTCGGCATGATTCAGCTATTCATCAGAAAGTCTAATGATGACCGAATTGACGGCAAAGATTTCTACTATCTTGGATCCGCAAAAACGCTCAGTGCTAAAGATGTCATCGAAGAAAATGTCGACGGCAAACCAACGAAGTTAGTTGAATTTATCTTACGATTGGAGCACGAAGTCGACCTAGGCCTATACAGATTTTTAGCTGAGGACTAAATCGGCAATCTTTTTCATAGCATCATTGAATTCTTTTTCGGTCACATAGGCAAACGAAATCCGTAACGACCGATTGTGTCGAAAGTCATAAATATCACCAGGATTCAAAAGTATCCCTTTATCCAAGGCTCTCTCAAACAAATCATCCACTTCTATATCAGGATTAAAGGTCAGCCAAATATAAAAACCACCGACTGGCACATCCCATGTAGCGATATCCTTAAAATATTTTTCCAAAGTTTCTAAGGCATTATCACGACGTTTCTTCAAAGTGATCTTCAAATCGGCCAAATACTGATCATACATACCGCTTTTCAAAAATTCTGTGAACACTAGTTGCGACAAGGAACTAGCGCCATAGTCCATTTGCATTTTGGCATCCCCTAGCCGTTTGATAACTGCTTCTGGAGCAATCACCCAACCAATTCTCAATCCTGGTGCTAAGGCCTTAGAAGCACTGCCCAGATACATCACCATACCGTTCTCATCAATTGCATTGAGTGGCAACGGTGCTTTTTCAAAACACAATTCCTGATAGACTCCATCTTCTATGATTGGCAGTCTATTTTTTATGCAAAAATTCATCAGTTCTTGGCGACGAACAGAACTCATTGTAATACCAGTGGGATTTTGATTGGTCGGTATCGTATAAAGGATTGCTGGCTCAGTTTCTTTTAAATATTTCTCCATTTGCCAATATTCCAAACCGTCATGATCCATAGAAATACCTTTCAAATTCAACCCGGTCGACTGGAACATCTGAATCGATTTCAAATAAGTCGGTGCTTCAGTAAAAACGGTGCTGCCTTCTTCCAACATGCACGACGAAATCAATTGCAAACCTTGCAGTGCACCCGAAGTTATCAAAATATTATCTACCGATACTTTTACTCCAATTTTTTTCATGTGCTCAACTATCGCCAAACGCAAATTCATCATTCCTAAAGGTTCAGCGTATCCCAAAGAAGTAACTTCAGTACTCAATTTTTGCATAATTTTTGACCACATTTTTTGTGGAAATAATCGTGGATCTAATTCACCAGTTCCTAAACGAATGATATCTGGTGAAAATTCCAGTTGATTTATTTGTTGTAACCTACGGTCACTTTCCTTTAAATATCCAGCCGAGATAAATTTTTTCCAACTTGGTTTTGTTGGCAACATCACCGACCAAGTATTACTGACGATTTTCGTTCCCGCACCGTGTTGACCAGAAATAATTCCATAAGATGTCAGTTCATCGACAGCTGTTGAAATGGTGCTGCGATTGACTTTGAACATTGTTGCTAAAGCCCGTTGCGATGGCAATCTTGAATTAATAGGCCAGGTCCCACTAGCAACTTGATCACAAACGTACTGCACGATTTGGCGATAAACTGGAATTTTAGCTTTTTTATCAGGTTGCCAAGTAATTTGTAATGGTATATTTTTTTGCATGATTAACTCCTTTTGGTTGGGTAAAGTTAATCAGTTTGGATGGTTACTTTACTCTCTAACACTTATATAATCGTTAATGTTGGTAAAAATCAATACAATTTGGTTGGTAAAGGGGGACTAATCATGAACTTTTTCTTACAAGGATTAACTATGGGGATTGCTTACGATGCACCAATCGGCTTAGCGAATTTATTCGTTATCAATTCTGCTCTGACCCAATCGCGCAAAAAGTCATTGTTAACGGCAATTATCATCATTATTTTTGACGTAAGTCTTGCCTTTGCCTGTTTCTTTGGTATCGGTGCTATCATGAAGAAATTCGAATGGTTACAACTAATCATCTTGTTAGTCGGCAGTTTGATCGTTATTTATATGGGAATAAATCTTCTGCGCTCGCAAACGACTGATATTAGTGCCGAAGCCACGACTGAAATGACGCTTTTCAAAACTATTTCTTCAGCCTTTGTAGTCATTTGGTTCAATCCACAGGCAATTATCGACGGTTCAATGATGTTGGGAGCTTTTCAAGTGACTTTGCCTAGTTACAGCCACCCTATCTTTATCGCCGGTGTGGGAATTGCCTCAGCTCTTTGGTTCATTTTATTGAGCATTATTGTTTCTAAATTTAAAGATAAATTCAATGCTAAAGTATTAAGAATTATCAATTTAGTTTGTGGAATTATTATTATTCTCTATGGTGGCAAACTATTTTGGAATTTTATTACTTTGTTAATAGCATAAAAAGAGCCTCAAGTTCTCAACTGAACTTGGGGTTTATTCATTCTTTGAGTTTTTCAATATTTCGGATCAAAGACTGGCTAGTTTCAATTCGTTGATTAATTTTATCGACACCTTCAAGAAATTTTTCAAATGATTCCTCCGATTTCGGACGATTCTGAAACGCTTGATAGTCCATCTGCAAATCCAGCATTAGACCATCTAAATCATCACGCAAATGAATTTTTTCTTTAGCCAAAATATTATCTAAAGATGGCCGCAACAAATTCATCATCTCATCGCTTAACCCATTGGTTTTATTGAATGGATTGTACGAATATGCTGTTACGACAATGTATTCATCCACGTTCAAAACTGCTAAAACATCGTCTAATTTGAAAATTTGTAACTCACCTGATTTACTATTTTCACATTCTTTAAAAAAAGTTGCCTGTGCTAAAAATCGATCTACCCATGCCTTAACTCGGTTTTTAGGAATATTGAATCTCGTATGGATTCTCATAGTTGCGTGTTTACTAATGGTGTATTTTTGCGAATTCGAAACTCCCATTTTGCTCATCCTTCAACTAAATATTTATAGCCATTATATCATTAAATGCGAATATATGTTCGCATATTATCATTAATTATCCTCTAATAATTCATGCCAAAATTAATAAAAATCAAATTTACTTGTTTACATTTTCAAAAAAGATGCTAATATTAGTGTCACAAGATAAAAAACGACAAGAAAGAGGAGTAGAATTTTCCACACTAACAGTGAGTTGGGAATGGTGAGAACCCAATTAGTAAATGGACTTTTCGAATAACACTTTCTTAATGTTTCTGGCTAAAATGAGCAATCAAAGTAAGTACAGACGTTAACCGGTACGTTACCATCGGTGGAACATGTTAGTGTTCTTATTGAGCTGGTCTATTTTATATAGGCAACTTGGGTGGTACCGCGAAGTCTTTCGTCCCAGTTATTATTAATTTAATAACTGCGATGAAAGACTTTTTTATTTTGCAAAGAATAAGGTTGACCAATCGGCCACTAATTGGAGGAAAACAATATGAACTTAATTATACCTAAGGATTATGATCCAAAATTATCTGTTAAAGAAACACAAAAAGCTATTCAATACATCCGTGAAACATTCCAAGATGAATTTGGTAAAGAATTGAATTTATCACGTCTCTCAGCACCTATGATGGTTGAAAAAGGTACTGGTTTGAATGATAACCTTAACGGTGTGGAATCCCCTGTTTCCTTCACTATGAAAGGTCTACCTGGCGAAACTATCGAAATCGTCCACTCTTTGGCTAAATGGAAACGTCTAGCTTTGAAACGCTACGGCTTTGGTATGCACGAAGGTATTTACACAAATATGAATGCTATCAGAAAAGACGAAGATCTTGATAACATCCACTCAATCTACGTTGACCAATGGGACTGGGAAAAAATCATCGCCAAAGATGAACGTAACACAGCTGCTTTGAAGCACACAGTTCGTCAAATTTTCAAAGTTATCAAGCACATGGAACACGAAGTTTGGTACAAATTCCCTAAGGCTGTTCACCACTTACCTGACGAAATTCACTTCGTAACAACTCAAGAACTTGAAGACAGATGGCCTGACAAGACACCTAAAGAACGTGAAGATGCTATTTGTAAAGAACTCGGCTGTGTCTTCTTAATGCAAATCGGTGGACCTATGAAGAGTGGTAAACGTCATGACGGCCGTGCCCCTGACTATGATGACTGGAAACTAAACGGTGATATTTTATTCTGGTATGAACCTTTACAACACGCCCTAGAAATCTCAAGTATGGGTATCCGAGTCAGTGAAGAATCAATGAGAGAACAATTAAAGATTGCTCATGCTGAAGACCGTGAAAAACTTCCATTCCACCAAATGTTATTAAATGGCGAACTACCATACACAATCGGTGGTGGTATCGGACAATCTCGTCTATGTATGTTACTTCTTGGCAAAGCTCACGTTGGTGAAGTCCAAGCTGCTGTTTGGCCAGAAGACTTACGTCAAAAATGTGAAGAAAACGACATTCACTTGCTATAAAACAAAAAGTCACTGATCAATTTCAGAGTTGTTAAAAAAATTGAGTTTTTAAACCTTTGAGCAAAAAGAGGAAATTAAAGTTAAAAAACTTTTAATTTCCTCTTTTTGTATTTCTTTTATTATTCAATTTCATTTCTCTTTATAAGTTGACACTTCCATACAAGCAATATTCACACTTTTCTACATAGAAAATCATTTTTTAACGATTAACATCTGAAGTTTTTTCACTTTTTTCTTTAATTATAAAAAGTAGAACTAAATACAGATCTCCGTAAATTCTTTTCCAAGAGTAGTTATCATCAAGCGTCCTTTTCCAATTGTAACAGTCGAATCAGCCTTTTTCTTTAGGGTATTCATATATTCAGAGCTAATAGTTACTTCGGTATTCAATCTTTCTTGGTACTCACTCTTTGCGGATTCAATTTGTTGGCCACATTGAAAGTATTCCGGTGTTTTGGAAAATAACTCGTCATAATCAAACTTTATTAGCCACTCAGAATATGATGTGTCTACTAATCCCATTCTAGATAAATTGATAATTGACGAGGAAGCCATTTTTCTATCATTAAGATTATCTAGTAAATTCATGGTAAGTACATCAGATTTAAATGTTAGAATTCCTTCATTATCATTAAATTTTTGTTGAATAGTGGCTATTGGTATATTGGGACCAACTTCATTTGAAAAAATAGCAAGTAGCTTAGCATCAAAAGGACTCATTTGTTTTACAAAGTCCACAAATACGGACCGTGTAATTTGCTCTTTACTCGAATCCATAGAACTAGCGACTAATTTGGAAAACATTTTTCTTAAAGCGGGCGCATCAATATAATACTTTGATGCTTCAAGGGCCGGACCAATTATATCCAATTGAGGCTGTTTTATATTTTCAGCAGGAATTTTTTTAACTTCATCAAAAATATCTTCTTTATAGGCTTCGATTTTTGATTCATTTAATAGTTGAGCCTCAGTACGACGAAGTTCAGTATTCTTACCAAAATGATAATACCACCAATCATTTAAAGATTTTATTGGACCTGATACTGCTCCGGCACTTACGGCCCCTCCAATAAAGCTTCCAACAGTTGGAAGTAAAGAATTGAAATCAATCATTTTGAACCTCCTAATACTTTATAAAACTAATTATACAATAGAAGGTACATTGATAATCCTTTCATATCTGAATATTTGCGTGGAGATAGTAAACAATACCTTATCTAAATTTAAGGATAATTATAAGTCATTAAAGCTTGAGTTCTTTAGAAAATAAAATCCATGTGTTAATACATTTGTCTGATATCTGCATCGGTAATAATAACTGTGCCGACTTCAGAATACTGTTAACCATCTTAGACAAGATTGAATATTAGCTTTTCAGCGACTTTTTTAGTTAATATCAAATAATTTTTTCATAGCTTCAAAGTTATCGGGATACTTGTTGGAACCAAAAATTTCTTTATTCTTACCGTTGTCAAAGGAAATCTTCAAACTCCATTGGGTACCATCCAAAATGTCATTATCACTATATTCATCCTGCCAATCTTCCAGATGTAAATCAGCAATTCTTTCTTGTAACGATTTGATTTGTTCTTCATTCAAATCATTTTTCACAGCCGAACCCGAACGTTCAGAATCCAGAATTCCCTTGCTATATTTAAACGTTTTATTCAGCAGATCTATTTCACCAAATTCTGGTACTCCAAAGAATCCGCCTTCTTCAAAGAATAGTTTAGTGATTTTCATAGGCTTACCTCGGACTAATTTTTCTTTATTATATCAACGTAATCTTAATATAAAAATAAACAGCCCTTTTAAATGGAACAACTGGCATTCAGCAGTTATCTAACTTCCTTTAAATAGTCGCTAATTTCGTCATATTCGCCTAACTTCATAACTTTATGAATATTTTCCTTCGTAATAGCTGAATCATTAGAAGAAAATTCATAGAAGTAGTCAGTTAGTAAATTAAACTTGGCAACTAACTCTTCATCCTCTAAATTGGTTCTCTCACGTAAGGCTTGCATGATAACTTGAGCCCATTGATCATAATCTTTAAAAATAAAAACTGGTTTAGCGCTGATTGAGAAGTCCAAAATTCGATCAATAACCAATGATGCAGCGTATTTAGCCGATTTTAAATCTGCATAACTCTTATCGGCCTTTAAGGTAGCATTTTGATAAGCCAATAAATGCAAATCACAAATCTTCAAATTATCAAAATAAGTTTCATCCGCCTCATTTTTCAAAAAATCATAATATTTAACTTTTGAATCTTGGTGCAATAAGTAAAAATAATACGAATCTAAATAATAATGTTCACTCTTACCCGCCTTTAAATTACGTAATTCTTGTCCCAAAATATTAGTATCCGTCGAAACAACTTCTTGAGAATAATTATTTACTTCTGGTTTCAACAGGCACAAAAATAAATTGGCCGATTGTGGATTCCCAACAACTTGACTTGGATTAACGTCCGTTTTACTAAAATCCAAAACTTCCCTATCTGTATCTAAAATTCCTTCATTTGTTTTAACCCAAGGGTTAATGTTTACCTTTAATCCCATAATTTCCTCCTATTTAATCCGAAATCGCTGTGCTGTATGAAAATCATCAGGCAGTCCATCCACCACATCCCCGATTCGACAATAATCAAACAAATTATTTTGATATGAACCATTTTTGTCATAAATACTAGCCACGACGAATTGGTTGTCATGATTTTTACTAATTCCAATAACAAATTCAACATCTGTTAAAATAATTTGTTTCATCGTAGCTTGTTTCAAAAGCTTCAATTCTTTTGGTTCCAAAAAGAAGAAAGATGTATTTTTAACAATGACTCGATGTACTTCTAAATCTTTTTCTTCTAAAGGAACTAGTAAAATTTTGCTATGCGGTTTACCGTCTTGATCATTTTCAACTTTCATTGCGACCTCCTTTATTTCTTCAACAACCATATTTTATAAAATGGGTGTGACATATTATGTCGTTTTGCCATTTTAAAGACAAAAAATGACAACTTTTTTTAATAAAAAATTGCCATCAATATTTTTATTCAATTTTTTCAAAATATAATTGTTCAGAAGGATAATTTCCCTTGAAACGACCTAATTTTAGACCGGCATTCATCAAAGCTGCCCCTGAATAAACTTTATCATTCACTCGATAATTGGCATCTTCATCTAGGCCTCTTAACTGCAGGTAAACAAACGGTGCATTGGCTACAACATTAGTCACAACAACACTTAGAAGGCATTTCGTTTTGTCTTTTGATACAATTTGCCAGGCTACTAAATCATTGTGATTATCAAATGGACTAAATAACCGATAATAATCACCACTAAACGTCAGTTTTTGAATTTTTTTATAAAATTGTGTATATTCTTTAGCTTGTTGTTGTTCTTTGTCACTTAACTCAGTAACATCCAATTCATATCCAAACGTTCCGGCCATGGCTACCGCTGCTCTAGTTGACAAAGGAGTCACACGACCATTTTGCAAATTAGGACTGGCTGAAACGTGTGAACCCATTGTAGAAAGTGGATAGAAGAAACTCGTCCCATATTGAATACCTAATCTATTAATAGGATCTGTATTATCTGATGTCCAAATTTGTGGTTCATAAGATAGCATTCCTAAATCAAACCGAGCCCCACCAGCTGAACAGCCTTCAAACAATACATCTGGATAACGTCTAGTTAAACGTCCTAATAGTTTATACAATCCCAAAACATACCGATGTTGTAGTTCACCTTGACGGCTTTGACTAAGATTCTTGGAATACCAATCCGTAATTGGACGATTCATATCCCACTTGATATAACTCACATTGGCACTATCCAAAATATCAACGATACGATCAAACAAATATTGTCTAACTCTTGCTTGAGACAAATCCAATACTAGTTGATTTCTATCCAGTAAAGCCTTACGTTTAGGAAAATTCAAAGCCCATTCAGGATGATGACGATACAATTCACTATCCTCATTAACCATCTCAGGTTCAAACCAAAGTCCGAACTCCATTCCCATATTGTTGATTTTTTGAACCAAATCTTTCAAACTGCAACCTAGTTTTTTTTCATTAACAAACCAGTCTCCCAATGATCGATTATCGTCAAAACGATTTCCAAACCAGCCATCGTCTAGAACAAATAAATCAGCACCAATATTTTTTGCGGCACGAGCAATTTGTAACAGTTTTTTACCGTTGAAATCAAAATAAGTTGCTTCCCAATTATTAACTAAAACTGGACGTGCTACTTTTTGATATTTGCTATGACATAAATTATTGCGAATAATATCATGGAAATTGTGTGACAACTGCGTCAATCCATCATTAGAAAAGCTCATGATAGCTTCAGGACTTTCAAACATTGCTCCAGGTTCTACCTTCCAAGTAAATTGATTATCGCCTAATCCTAAAGTTATTCGACTTTGTCCCAGCGTACCTTGTTCAGCGGTGGCACGAAAATTCCCACTGTAAACTAGATTGAAGCCATAACAATCGCCATGCATTTCATTAGTATCTTTCCCAAGCAAAATAAAACCAGGATTCTCTTTAGCGCTGGAAACACCATAATTTGAACCAAATGTCGTTACGTTGTGAGAAAGTGGTATCCGTTCAAAATTACGTTCAGATCCCCAACGACCGTGAAAATGAACCAAATCATATTGACCAGAAATTAAATCCAAAACTAATGATTGTATTTTTTGGATGCTAAGTGAGCTGTCGCCAAGATTACTCAAACGAGCAGCTCTAGTAATGACATCATATTTGGCATAAACTCCATAAAATAATTCGACTTCTACTCCAGAAACATCATCAACCAAAGTTATTTTTAGTGTTTGTGCTTCATCTTCTTTTGCGAAAAAACTAGGTAGATTTTCTAAATCATACTTACCATCTATAACTTCATAGTTTTTATATTTTAAATCGACTACTCTAGTGCCGTCATGATTTTTTATATCTAAGGCAACACTTCCCAAGTCACCGCTACCGACGGTTGGATATTCTTGCGACATTAAAGTCAAAGACCCAACACGGCCTTTAGATTCGTGAGGATAAGGTACATAATGCGAAGGTCCATTATAAAGTAAGTACGACAAATCTTGATGTTCAATCTTTTTACCATAATAAATATGATAAAGATGATCGAACCTGCCCACCTTCATTTGATAAGTTGTATTTTTAGTCTGCAACGTAAAAAGCTTTTTATTTTTATCAACTGAAATTGACATAAATCAAGTCTCCTCTCGTCTAACACGTCGATAATATAATAAAAAAGGTTGAAAAGTAAATGGATAGTTCTTTCTCAAGTTAGGTTAGTGTTGGCTGTCGTCGTCCGTTCTGCTTTGTGGATTGCTGGAACGTACTGGGCGCAACTTTAAGCCAATTCCAGAACCGGGAACTGTTTTAAAGCTTGACCTTTCACTAAGCAATAAATTGCTAAGTGAAATTTCAGTACTGAGCATCCACAAAGCTGCCACTCCCGACTGGAAAACATCATTTATTATTTATTTCAAATGATTTAAAGTTAAAAATAGCATCCATTCAAATATAGTTGATTAACCATTTATTTGACTGCTAAAAATATAAAACGTAGAATCTAGTCCGGAATAGCAAAGAAAATTGGCTCAGTAGTGAAGTTATTCTTTGCAACTTGTTGCTTAGAATAAGGCCGAGTTTTGAGATTTTGCGCACTTGGTTTATGCAAAAGCTTAAAATCGTGCCCACTACGTTCCAGCCAAATTTTCTTTGATATGGAGGACGGAATATTACTACTAACCCGACTTAAGAAAGAACAAATGGTTTCAGCAGTTTCTTAATTTTACGAGAAATGTTATCCTATTGTACAATTATTATAGTAGTTAAAATAGAGGTGGATTATATGCAAACAATAGACAAAGTAAAATCCGCTGGTTTGGCTAAATTCACATCCCTAGTATATTTATATACTGGTTTGGGAATTGCCTTTTGGATGATCAGCGCGCAAGCCATTGCTAATAACCAAGCATTTTCAATGGCAATATTCCAAGGAATGGCACAACATCGAATTATTTCCATGATTTTGATGATTGGTATTCCAATTGCTTTCATTAGCTTATGTGGACATTTCGCAACGAGATCATACTTCCTAACTTTTCTTAGTTATTTAGCTTTCTTGTTCACATTGTCCTTTATCGGAGTTCCAATTTTCTACATTTACTCAGCTAGAAGTATTGTTCAAATGTTATCTCTTACTTCAGTTGTCTTCGTTGTTTCAGCTGCTATCGGTTTCTTTACTAAAAAGGACCTGATGAAGTGGAACCGCACTTTGATGATTGGAATTATCTCAATTATCGCAATTGAAGCTATTAACTTATTGATTTTCAAGAGTACTCCATTGATGATGTTAGTCAGTGCAGCTATCGTTATTCTCTTCTTGTTCTACATTGCTTTTGATTCTCAAAATATCAAACGCATTTATCAAAACAATTCAACTTCAAATAGTCTTGGTGCAATTGCCTTACTTGCTTCAGTTACTTTGGTGCTTGACTTCATCAACGTCTTCTTGAGCTTGTTACAACTATTTGGGGATAATAACTAGATAAAAAATCGGACATTAATTTGTTCGATTTTTTTATTTTCTCATTGAAAGCCCTTTACAAATAACCTATGATTATCTTGTCCTTTAATAGGGAATTAAATATTTAGGAGGGAAATAATATGAGATTATCAAAAACTGCTTCAATCGTTGCAGCTTTAGCTCTAGGGGTTACAGGAGCCTTGACCTTTTCTCAAAGTACTGCTGATGCAGCTTCGGTTGTAACAGTCACTGCACCTAGATATGCCAGACTTTATACGTCTACTGGTCAATTAGTTCAAAATCGGGCATTAGCTTATAACACACCTTGGAAAGTTGGTAAAATCATCCAAATAGATGGTGAACCATACTATCAAGTAGCAACTAATGAATATCTTAAAGCTAGTGACGGGTCTTTGAATTATAATGCAAATCAAGTTTTGCATGGAAGAGTCGTTGGCAATGCTTCAATTTACAATGACCAAACTCATTCAATCGAATCACGAATTTTACCTAATGGTTCTGACTGGACTATTGGTAAAACAGTTCGCAATTCAAATGGTGACATCTACGCTCAAGTTTCATCACATGAATACATCAATGCAAATCAAGTTCTATTCGATGCTCCACCACAAAATACCATTGAAATTTCCGATTTTGGTCAAATCGATCCTAATGCAAATCAGAATAATAACACGAACACTAATTCATCAGTACCAAGTACCCAAGCAGTTCAACAAGCCTTCTTAACATCTATTAATAATGAAAGAGCTTCAAAGGGAATTGCTCCTTTAACCATGGATAATTCTCTTAATCAAACTGCGATGACTCGTGCCCAAGAAATAGATTCTGTCTTTGCTCACGTTAGACCTAATGGCTCTCCTTGCTGGTCGGCTTTTCCTAGTGGGAGTAACAATATGGAAGAAAACATTGCTGCCAGCTCTACTTATCTCTTTGGCAATTCAGCCACAAAATTTGCTGACAACATCATGAAATCATTCAGAGCAGAAAACTTCACGCCTAGTCATTACACAAATGTCATGTCAACTGACGTAACTAAAGTTGGTATTGGTGTTTATTATGATGCCAACAAACAATGGATGTACGTTGCCGAAGATTTTGCTAGTTAATATTCATTGACGAAACGTATCTTTTGATTTAACAAAAATAAGGTAGTATTATATGTAATCTACAAAAAGACCCGAAAACATTTAGCCCTCAGCTATGATTTCGAGTCTTTTTGCTTTTTATTATTTAAATTGTATCGGATAAAACCCAGTTCATTTCTCCAGAGTAATTACCACTAGCATTACTTCCGTTAGAACGTAACAATAATCCTTCTGAATCATTCCACATTTGGCTGACATTAGTAACTTGTTCACCGTCTTGAGTCTTACTACCACTAGCTATCATCGTATTAGAACTGTCATTTAAAATTTTTTCAATTCCGTTAGCATTTTTATAAATCACATTACCATTAAATTTAGTTCCAGAATCATATAATCCATCAGTTCCAGCTGATAAGTACCATGGATTGGAATCTTTTTCACGACTATCATCAACTACAATCTTCCAATCACCTTTTCTAGGAATCAATATAGAGGAAGCCACTTGGTTGATAGAACCAAAGGAATACTCATCAACTTTTAATGCTAAAGCTCCTCTTTTAGAAATTTTAACGGTCGAAGTAGTGGTTTTATTGCCATTAGGATCAGTTACGTAAACTTTCAAAATATTAGTATCTTCGGTCAATTTGTCTGCTGGTATTTCAAAGTTTAAATTCCCTGAAGCATCATCGTCACTCATCTTGAAATTATCCAAATCAGTTCCATTTAAATTAGTATGAACGGTCATATCAGAGTTCTTTACAGCTGTTCCATCTACATAAGAAACTGTTCCAGTAATTGGAGCTGATTTGTTAGGATTTACTGAAATATTATTTTTATCTAGCACCAGATTGATTGGTTTACTTTTTAAAATCGTAAATGGCAACATGTCGACATCTTTAATAAGGGTATCACTGTCAATTGTTGAACGAACTGAAGCTACATCAGTATTAGTGGTTACATTATTAGCTACACCATTAATCGTAATTGTTGCCATAGTTGGACCACCACGATCACTACTATCCAAATTTCTTTTTAAAACATGATCTAATGTATTGGTACCAGTTAATTCACTAGCATAAATTGGCTCAGAATCTTGACCATCGCCGTAATCGACACTACCAATAACATCACTAGAATTACCTGTTTGATAAGTAACATTTTCTGGCAAAACTAATTGTGCATTGATATTGCTCCATTTATCACGACCACTATCGTATTTCAAATTATACTTGATAGCCAATTGGTCGTTAGAATTAACTGTTCCATTAGATGTAACTTCTTTTTGTTGAGTAGTATCAGTAATACTAGGTGTGGCGTCCCCTTCAACTGAAGAAGGAATCGATTCAAAAGCTATCAAATTGGCTTCATACGCTGAACCTGTAGTGGCGGTAAAGCCCCATCTCAATTTGTGGTCACTCAAATTATCATAACCACCGAATTCTGCCGCTTTGACTGAAGGTACGTCAATTTCTACCGGATTAGTGCCAATCGAGCCATCAGGATTTTTATCATTGAAAACACAAGTGGCTTGAAATTTAACCGGGTCCCAAGTGACAGTCAAGTGATGCCAAGTACCATCGTGTAGATCAACTTGCTTAGTTCCTTGGTGATTCATACCATAATAATACTTATCTGATGTAAATGGGAATAATCCGTTCTTTGTCTTTTTAACATACGTATCGGGATCTCCAGGATATGCATAAGCAATGTGTTGTCCAGAAACCGCTGAATCAAAATAAGCAGCCGCCCCTGGAGTTGAATCATTATTCGTATGGGTATCGAATTCCATCGCCCAACTATTCTGAATTGCTGTAGCCGCAATACCAGCAGTCGTACTAGTGTCAACATTATCATCAACGCCCCAAGCACCAAGGGACTCACCCGTACCAATACTAGATCCATCATGGGCAATAGCATTAGCCCCATCACTGGATTTTTGCAAAACAAAGGCCATACCATCACCAAAATCTTTGCCATCAGTATGCTTTTTAGGTCCAAAATACATCCACATAGACATAGTTTGCTTCTTAGTGATATCGACGTAATTTCCACCCTCAAGGTTTGACCAAATGGCCCCAACTTGAGATGGTTGGCTAGTCATAAGAATAGCTCTAGAATCTCCACCACCAGCGGCCTTAGATTTGGCATTTTCATCAACTAAATTAGCAGAATTGAATCCGCCACCATATTGACTAAAATCTGCTTTAGTAAACATTCCACTATCAAGACCTAAATTATCTGGAGCTGATCCCGCTCCAGCTCTAGCTTCATCATATGCTGTACCTGAATACGCCAAAACTTCCAAAGGGCTAATAAAAAATGTCAGGATACTAAATAATATGATTATCAAATAACCATAATTTTGTTTTTGCATAAAATCCCCTCATTTACAAATAACATATAATTATCATTATTATACATTTTTATAAAGAGATATAAATAAAGCTAACAATTATATACAAATAATTGTTAGCTTTTATCATTTTATTTAATTAATCCTCTGTAAATATGATCAATATTCCATTTCATCATAGAATAATAAGTATCTCCGTCACTACCCTTTTTAGCTAAAGAGTCAGTGAACAATTTAGAATAAATCTCTAAACCAGATTCTTTCGATACTTTTTCCATTGACTTAGGTGAAACAGAAGATTCCACGAACAAGCTTTTAACGTCAGATTTTCTAATCTTACCCAAAACTCGTTGCATTTGTTCAGGCGTTCCTTGCGATTCAGTATTGATTTCCCAAATATAGGCGGGTGTTACGTGATAAGCCTTACCGAAATACTTGAATGCACCTTCTGAAGTTACTAACAAACGTTGTTTTTCGGGAATTTCTAAGTATTTTGATTGTGCTTGATGATGCAATTTCTCTAACTTAGCAATGTATTTATCAGCGTTTGCTTGATAGTAGCTGGCATTTTTCTTATCTTTTTCCTTCAAGACTTTCGTAATAGCTTGAACGTATTTGACCCCGTTGGCTAAATCTAACCAAGCATGCGGATCTTCTTCATTCGCGTTAGTCGTCAAATGTTCCGGCGTCACTTCACTACTAGCTGAAAAAACATCCTCGCCAAATTTCTTATGCGAAGTCTCGACTAATTTGTTGAACCAGCCATTTCCACCAGTTTCTAAATTCAAACCATTGTGGAAAATCACATTAGCTTCAGTTGCGGCTGAAACATCACTCGGTTGTGGTTCATATTCGTGTGGATCCGTTCCTCGTTTGACAATACTGTACAATTCGATTCGGTCGCCACCAACGTTTTTGACCATATCTTCCAAAATTGAATTAGTCGTCACAACTTGCAACTTATCTCCAGCGGTTAAATCAGCGGAATGATTATCTCGACTATGTAAAAAGAAATAAACTCCACTGATCATCGCAATCACAGCGACTAAAGTTACCCAAATTCTCTTCATCGAGCCACACTCCTTTTCAACTTAAAGAAGTTTTGTTTTGGTGAAAAGACAAATGATAAGGCGAACAAACTAGCTGCCACAATAACGATTGCCGGACCTGATGCCCAGTTGAAAGTGTAACTAAAATACAATCCAGTTATCGCTGAAATCATTCCCACGACCGCCGATAAAACTAACATAATATTTAATTTGTCAGTCCATAAAAAGGCTGTTGCGGCAGGCGTAATCAACATCGCTACCACCAAAATAATTCCGACTGTTTGTAAAGCGGAGACGGTAACTAAAGTTAACACCAACATTAAAGCGTAGTGAATAACCTGGACTTTCAAGCCGTACGTTCTAGCGTAAGTTTCATCAAATGACGTCACTAACAATTCTTTATAGAACACGACTACGAACAAGATGACTAAACCTAATACGACAGCTGTAGTCATAATGTCGCTGTCACTAACCGCCAAGATATTTCCGAATAAAATATGATGCAAATTAGTGGAACTTTCTGCCATCGAAATCAAGATAAATCCTAAAGCATAAAAGGCACTAAAGACGACCCCAATTGACGTATCAGTTTTAATTTTACTTCGTGAGGCAACAAAACCAATCAATAAAGCTGCTAGAACACCAAAGACTGATGCTCCCAATAAAATATTGATACCTAACATGTAAGCCACGGCTACTCCGGGTAAAACCGCATGCGAAATGGCATCTCCCATCAAAGACATCCCTCGTAAAATAATGAAACTACCGATTATCCCTGACATAATTCCGACCATAACTGCTGTCAATAAAGCACTTTGCAGAAAGTCGTATTTGGTTAAAGCGTTAAAAAACTCTATTATTGATGCCATCACTGCACACCTTCCTTTTCCGCAAACAAGACTGAAGAAAGATCTGCACTAAAAGCTCGTTCGATATTTTTTGGATTATAAACTTCATTAGTAGGTCCAAAGTCCACGATACCGTGATTCAAAATTACCAAATCATCAAAATAATCGTGAACTTTGTTCAAATCATGGTGGATGACGATAATTGTCTTACCAGCATCCCGCCATTGTTTCAAAATTCTCATAATAGCTGTTTCACTTTGCAAGTCGATTCCAACAAAGGGTTCATCTAAAATGATAATTTCTGCTTGTTGGACGATTGCTCGAGCTACGAAAACCCGCTGCAATTGCCCACCTGATAAATTCCCAATTTGACGTTTAGCAAATTCCGTCAGTGAAACTTGTGCCAAAGCATCTTGTGAAAGTTTCTTCTCAGCTTTGCCTGGATTTTTAAACAAGCCTAATTTTCCATAAGTTCCAGTAAGGACGACGTCAAAGACATCGATTGGAAAAGTTAAATCTAAGTCCTTTCTTTGTTCAACGTAAGCAACTTGCTTTTGAACTGATTTCATTGTCTGACCATCATAGTCAATGTGACCACTTTTGATTTTGATCAGATTTAAAATTGCCTTAATGAGTGTAGATTTCCCTGCACCGTTCGGTCCAATGATTCCAGTGATCTTACCTGCGTTAAAGTTAACGGCAACATCAGAAAATACTGGTGTGTCATCGTAAGCGACAGTGAGGTTCTTAACAGTTAACATAAAGAGCCTCCATTCTTAGGCGGATTAACCGCTCTATTCAAAGAGTAACATATACCTTATGGTGTTTCAAGAAAATTATTAGGTTTACTTAACTTGGATTTTAAATATAGTTTAATATTTTTTGGAGGGGGGTGGGAATAAATATGCCGTCGTCCGCAAAAGCTCTGTGATTGGCTGGAACGCTGCCGGCACTATTTTGAGCTTTTGCATGGCCCCAAAGACGCAAAATCTCAAAACTAGGCCTTTTACTAAGCAACAAGTTGCTAAGTAAAATCTGGCGGCTGAGCCATCACAGGGCTTTTGCTCCCGACTAGATTTCATCTTCTATTCGGATAGAATTAGACACATATCTTCTGAATAACTACTCTATTTCTTTGTAGCATTACATAAAAAAAGAAGATACTACCAGAACCACAGCAATATACTGCAATTCCAATAATATCTTCTATTAATTTTCTGAAGTTACTTATATAAAGATAGAAATTACTATCTAGTCGGGAGCGAGGCCCTGAAAAATGCTCAGCCGCCAAATTGTCCTTAGCGATTTATCGCTTAGGACAAGACCAATCTTGGAAACAATCCCCGATTTTGGGATTGGTTTCAAGTTGTGTCGGCAGCGTTCCAGCGTTTTTCAGGGCCGAACGGACGACGGCAGCTTAATCTCTACAAAAGATTATTTATTTTCAGCGACTGCCTTATTAACAGCATCCTTTTCGCTTTCAACCAATTGAACTTTAGTTTCAACAATCTTAATATCCATCTTGATTTCACGTGTCAAACCTGGTGTATTAACCTTTGGTTCAAAGAAATCTTTAAATTCAGCCAAACGTTCTGGTGTATGGAAAATCATTGAAGTAACTGTGATGTAAGTTGAGAATTCCATGTCTCCACCAACAGTCTTTTCTAGCCAGTTCCACTCATTTCTAATCCAGTCCCAAGCATCTTGTTGAGCATTTTCATTAGCTAAGGTTCCACGATACCATGCACGTAGGTCTTGAGGTTTGATGACATCAGCATTTTCAAATTGTTTAACGAGTTTTTGAATCAAGTTGGCATCTGGTGTACTTGTGATAGCTACTGCCAAGTCGGCTTTGTAACTAGGGTCACTTGATTTAACATAATCATTTAACAAATTATCGAACAATTCTGCACTACCATAATTCTTAACTTCATTTCTCAAAACTAACAAACGAATATCAGCTGATAATGCACCTAAGTTATCTTTGTTATTAGTAAAGATTTCGTGAGCTTGGGCTACGGTATCCTTGTTCTTAGCATACAAAGCAGCGTTGAGTACGTAAGGACGAGTCAATTGATCATCATTTGATTCATTTTCCTTTGGTTCCCAACCTAGACGAGCAACTTGGTTAGCACTCAATTTGTTGAAGAAGGCTTTCAAGTTTTCTTCAGCTTCTGAACCTGGTGTGACGAATTTCTTCAAGTTGTTAGCTGTACGATACAAAGCAGCGTTAACTACATTTGACTTACTGTCAGAAACTTTTGTCAACAATGGCACAATTGAAGCGTAAGAAATTTGATGAGCATCGGCCAACAATTGTAAGTCTTGAATAATACCGAGTTGAGAAATGGCATCGATTGAATCAATATTTTCCAAGATATCGCTTAACAAAGTATCATCATATTTAACGATAAAGTGTGAGTTATTACCGACATTTAGACGGAATGGCTCTCCAGCATCTTTATGCAATGTTTCGTAATCACCAATTGTGATTGTTTGATCAGCCATGATCTTAGGAGCAGCACCGTAGTTACTGTTCAAAGGAATTTGCCATAGACGGCCTTCATCTTTACCAGCACCAATAAAGAATTGTTGTTGTGACAATTGAATCTTACCGTCAACGACACTAGCTGAAACTACTGGATAACCTGGTTGTTGAAGCCATGAGTGCATAATCTTACCAACGTCGATACCAGAAGCATCACCTAAAGCATTCCAAAGGTCATCACCTTGAGCATTGCCGTACTTGTGAGCTTCGAAGTACTTCTTCAAACCAGCACGTAAGTTGTCGTCACCTAACAATGAACGTACCATAACTAGCATACGGGCACCCTTAGCATAGACGATAGCTGAGTCAAACAAGGCGTCAATTTCAGCTGGATTGTTGACTTGAACGTGAACTGATTGAACACCGTCAGTCGCATCACGTTGTAAAGCAGCCGGAACATCGGATGTTTGGAACAATTCCCAGACATTCCATTCAGGCTCGATAGCATCAACGGCAACGTATTCCATCATGTTGGCAAAACTTTCATTTAACCATAAGTCATCCCACCACTTCATAGTTACCAAGTCACCGAACCATTGGTGAGCTAATTCGTGAGTAATAACAGTAGCGACTAATTGCTTAGTATCAAGTGAAGTATTGTCAGGATCGACCATCAAGTAAGCTTCACGATAAGTTACTAGTCCCCAGTTCTCCATTGCACCGGCAGAGAAATCAGGAAGTGCCAATTGCCATGAATGTGGAAGTGGATATGATGTTTGATAGAAGTCTTCGTAAAATTCGATGGCACGTTTAGCAATGCTCAAAGCAAAATCTAATTCGTTAGCTTTGTGAGCTTTAGTTGCGAAAACGCCGACTTCAACACCACTCTTAGTCTTAATAACTTTACTTTGAAGATCACCGAAGGCAAAGGCGATTAAGTAAGTTGACATCTTAACGGTTGTATCGAAGTAGTGAATGCCATTTTCAGTTCTAATTTCAGGCATGTTAGCCAAAATTGTTTCGCCGGGCTTTTCATCAAACTTGATAGCCATGTCAAATTTAGCTTTAGCTTCAGGTTCATCGACACATGGGAAGGCTTGACGAGCAAAAGTAGTTTCAAATTGTGTACCGATAATTTGCTTCTTTTCGCCATTTACTTCGTAATATGAAGGATAGATACCCATCATCGAGTCAGTAAGTTTGGCATTGTATGTAATAGTTAAAGTTGTTTCACCAGCTTGTGGTAAGTCGATGTTAATGGCATCGTTGTCATCGTCAGTTGTGAATGGAACGTCTTTACCATCAGCTTGAACGGATTCAATATTCAAATACTTTTGGTGGATAGAAATTGATGGCACTTTAGCTTCACCATCAATAACAGTCTTACCAGAAAATTGTTTTGTGCCACGATTGATATCGATAAAGACATCGTAGCGGCTAGGTTGAAATTTATCATAAAAACGTGTTATTTCAGTCATAAGTTCCCCTTTAATCTTTTTTTAATACACTTCTAATTAATTATAATCTTTAGTTTAGATGAGTTTCAACAAATATGGAATGATTTGAATCAAAATAAAAAAGCTCATTGGGACTATAAAGGTTCTTTCTTAACTTTGACTAGTAGTAATATTCCGTCCTCCATAGCAAAGAAAATTTGGCTGGAACGTAGTGGGCACGATTTTGAGCTTTTGCAAAGTACGCAAAATCTCAAAACTCGGCCTTATTCTAAGCAACAAGTTGCTAAGAATAATTTCACTACTGAGCCAATTTTCTTTGCTATTCCGGACTAGATAGCGGTTTTAATCTTTTATAATCAAACAAACAAATAAAGAAGGAACGGACGACGTCATCCAGCACTAACCTAACTTGAGAAAGAGCCACCGTGAACTACATCGGCACTAAAGTACCGAGCTTCTAGGAACATTCCATACTTGCCAACTAGTATTTCAACTAGTCGGTAGAGGCTAGAACTATTTTACTAAGGCTTGTTCCAAGCCATTGTTCAATATGTTTTTACTTGCATTGATATCACGATCATGATGAATATCGCAATTAGGACAATCCCATTCCCTTATATCTAACTCATGTTTACCATCATCGTAACCACAGTTAGAACAGATTTGACTAGTCTTGAATGGATTAACAATTAGAAGTCTCTTACCGTACCATTCACATTTGTATTCAAGCATCAATCTTAATGCTCTCCATGATTGATTAGCGATAGCACGTGATAATTTATGGTTGCCAAGAAGATTTTTGGTTTTCAAATCTTCAATAACAATCAAATCATTATCTTCAACCAATTTGCGAGTTATCTTATGGAGATAGTCTTTTCTTTGATTAGCAATCTTCTCACTATATTTAGCTACCATGAGTTTAGCTTTCATATAGTTTGAATATTGTTCTAAAGACTTTGAATCAATCAATCCAAATTTCTTTTTATACTGGATATCTTTTAGAGCTTGAGCACGTCTTCTAGCTAATCGTTTTTCCCAATAATGTTTCTTTTTAGCAAGTTTCTTATCAAAACGAATAGTTTTATATTTATTTCCGTCTGAACAGATTACTAGATCAGAAACACCCATATCAAGACCAACGGCTTTGTTAGTTTTTGACAAGTGAGCAATATTTTCGTTAACAGTCAAAATTGCGTAATATTTGTTAGTTGATGATTTACGAATAGTCACGTACTTGATAGTACTAGGGATAGCTTTCTTGTTCTTATATTTCATTACTCCAAGTTTAGGTAATTTGATATAAGAATCATCAAAGATTTCAACATTGTTATTAACAAATTTAGATTGATAACTTTGTTTTGGATATTTCTTACTTTTGAATCGTGGGAATTTACGTTTTTTACTAAAGAATCCTTTATAGGCTTCAAATAAGTCTTTATTAGAAACTTGTAAACTAGTACTTTCAGCTTTCTTTAACCAACTATGTTCTTTTTTGAAAACTGTTAAAATGTAATTCAAGTCAAATGCTTTCAAAGATTTCAAATCAGGATTATTTTCATGACGTTTTATCATCATGTCTAGCATATTGTTCCAAACGAAACGATTAGCGCCAAAGTTGTATTCAATAAGTTCCTTTTGGTAATCATCTGGATAGATACGTAATTTGATACCCTTTAAGGCCATATGAACCCCCTCCCATGATTTGGTATCGTAATTATATCACGTTAAAGAGAACATATGTTTGTTAAAGCGTCTAAAATTGCATAATTCATTGATTCATCACGGCAATAAATTACCGTGTTTTCTCAATTAGCAATTTTTATAAACAAAATATCCAATTGCACCAATAAGTGATATTCCCAACCATAATACAATGATAATTAATAAGGCTAATATTACTGCTAACCCCTTTTGATCTATAGCGACAAACTGATTCTTTAAATCAACGAATTCATTAAATTCAAAAAATAACTTGCGTAATGTCCTCAACAATAGCCAGGCTACAACAACTGCTGCCGAGCGTTTGAAACATGTCCAAAAACTTATTTCTTCCATATTACCCCCCCATTTGAGATTTCTTTCAGGGTATCATAATTTATTTGGACACGAAAATTTGCTCTAATCATTCAATTCTTTAACCAAGTTATACCAAGTCTCACCAGCGTGTTCCGAATCTGCTACTCCAAGATTTTTAAAACCATTCTTCAAATAAAATGGTAGATTCTTTTCCAAACTAGTTAAAGAAATACTTTCTCGTTGGGCTTTTCTGGCGTTATTTTCCATTGCTTTCAACAACTTACTACCAATACTATGTCCTCTAAAATTAGGATCAACAGCGATGGTAAAGATAATTTGATTGCCGCCAGTTGGTAAATTTTTGGGTGTATTCTCATACATCCAGTCTTCTACAAATTTTTCTTTGACAGCTGGTCCTACTACAAAACCTACTACTTGTTCATTAATGCGAGCTATTAAAAAAGTATCTTGTAATTTCTCAATTCGATCTTGATATTGTTCTTTTGTCCCGGCTTCTTCAGGTGTGAAACCTAAGTTCTCAATTCTAACAATTTCTGGTAGATCTTTTAATGTTACTTTAGTTATTTCCATGTGTGACCTCAATTTAAATGATTAATATTTTGATTAATTTATACTATCATAATCATAGAGTTAAAAGAGGAGTGTTGATGTTATGGAAACTGAAAAAATGATTAGTTCTCGTAAAGCTGTTCGTCAATATAGTGGTCAAATTACTGACGAGCAACTCCACAAAATTTTACTAGCTGGTAATGCTGGACCTGTTGGTATGGGCGAATATGATAATTACCGTTTGACAGTTATTCAAAAACCTGAAATTCTTGATAAAATGAGCGGTATTTACGATGCTCCAACCGTTATCGTCGTTTCAGCCAAGAATCCCGATACTATGGAAGATATTTCTGCCGGTGCTATCGTCCATAACATGGAATTGGCTGCTGAAGATCAAGGATTAGGTGCCAATTACAATATGGCTAGTGTTGGTTCAATTCCTAGTGGCGTTATTCCCGATGGTTTTAAAGCAGTCTTTGCTTTAACTATTGGTCAAACTTCTGAGAAATTTGTTCCACGTGAAATACCTATGGATAGAATTAAAACTAATATCGTTAAATAGAAAAAGTGAGTAGACTGATTAATCTACTCACTTTTTTCATTTCTAAATTACTGTATCAATAATTTGATACCTTAAACTATTTAATCTAAACCATACTTATCTTTATTATCACGAATATAATTGTTTAAATAATCATGAACATATTCTTCTTGTTCTTCTTTATCTTTTTGTCTTTTTTCATCATATTCTTTTACATAATCTCTGTCCTCCTCATTCTTTTCGCTATAATCAGTATCATCCGCATCGTATTCACTAGAACAGGCCGTTAAACTTACTGAAAAAAATGACAAAAAAATAAATAAGCCCAAATATTTTGTTAATCCCCTAAACATATATGAAACCTTCTCTTTCTTTATACAACTAAGTTATTATCAAACAAATATATCATTTCCCTATTAGATTTCATATATAAACCATAAGATTTATCTATTGTTATTTGGAATACTATAAAACAATTTTTTTGATTACTAACAATAATAAAGATTACACGCAAACTATCAAATATTAAATCCATCCAAATTATCAAAAAAAGTAAACCAATTCAATTTTGGTAATCTAATACAAAATAGCAGCTGATTAGTTCTTGCTTTAATTTCAATTATGTCTTTCGTCACTATTTTTAACTATATTTATTATCATTTAATTCATCCAAAGAAACAAAAAAGGACATTCATCAGTCTACTCACTTTTTTCATTCTTCATTTCTTTTAAAAATTCCTCTGCCAAACGTGATAAAGTCCGTGATTTCTTCCAAATCAAGACAGTTTTGGTTGAATCTAAATAATTTAAACTCTTAAAGACTAAGTCTCCACTTTGATATTCTGGTTTATTAAAAGTAATCGCATACCCCATTCCCGACATGACCATTGCTCGCATATTATAATTCATATCATAAGTACCCGTAATTTTATAATCACGAACATACTCATCCAAATAAGATGTCAATTGTGAATGAACATCAATTTGCCTTGGTACTATTAAGTTCATTCCCTTTAAGTCAGCTGCCACAAAATTATTTTTACCGAAGTTGTCCTCTGATTTAGGCATTACAATTCCTGTTTCATTATCAATTGGCAATGATAATTTATTATAACGATCTAAAGAATCATTAGTATAAACGACACCAAAGTCCAAAATCCCTGCATCAAGGTTCTTAAATATTTGATCTGCATCCTGAGTTTCAAAGTTAACACTGATATTTTCACCCTTTTTAATCAACTTATTAAAGGCCTTTGTCAACATCGCATTTGCTTTTCCCTCACCGGCCGCAACATACAAATCTCCTGACAAAACTTTCTTATTCAAAATAGCGGAACTAGTTGATTCCACCAAACTATTAATTTCTTTAGCACGTTCTAATAAGAAATAACCGTCATCGGTCAAAGAAATTTCTCGTGGACCTCTTTTGAAAAGTGTTGTTTCCAGTTCTATTTCCAAATCTTTAATTTGTCGTGACAAAGTTGACTGCGAAATGTGTAATTTTTCCGCCGCTGAAGTGATGCTTTTATCATTTACAATCTCGACAAAATACCGTAATACTCGTAGTTCCATCTCATCCATCCCTTTTAGTCATGGCTAGTACTGCAATATAACTGTTTTACATCATACCTTTTAGCACTTATATTATAAACATAAATTGATTCACAGGAGGAATTTAAAATATGGATTTATCAAATAAAGTTGTCGTAATTATGGGTGCTTCATCAGGTATCGGAGCTGCCACAAGTAGATTATTAGCTAAGGACAATGCTAAATTAGTTATCGCTGCTCGTCGTTTAAATCGTCTAGAAGAAATTCAAAAGGATTTCCCAGGAAAGATTGATGCTTATAAAGCTGACGTCACAAAATTTGAAGATGTTAAAAATGTTATCGATAAAACAGTTGAAAAATATGGCCGTATCGATGTTCTTTACAATAATGCCGGTATCATGCCTACCGCTCCTTTAATTGAAGGACGTCGTGATGAATGGCAAAATATGCTTCAAATCAACATCATGGGTGTTTTAAACGGTATCGCTGCTGCCCTACCTTACATGGCTAAAGCTAAGAGTGGTCATATCATTACAACTGATTCAGTTGCTGGACACGTTGTTGGACCAGATTCAGCTGTATATAGTGGTACAAAATTTGCAGTTCGTGCCATCATGGACGGTCTTAGACAAGAACAAGCTGAGAACAACATTAAAACAACTATTGTTTCACCAGGTAGTACTGGTACAGAATTATTTAATTCAATTAATGATTCAGATCAAAAGAAATTTGCGGAAGATTTCTTCGAAAACGTTGATGGATTACAACCAGATCAAATTGCCTCAGCCGTTGAATTCGCTATTGGCACAAAAGATAACATGTCAGTCAGTGAAGTAATTGTTCGTCCAACTAGACAATCTCTATAATTAAGAAGGAATAAATATGAAAACTCTACTAGTCTATTATTCAAAAACAGGTATCGTTGATAAAATGGCTCAACTTATTGCAAAAAAATTGAACAACGTTGATTTATATAGAATTCAAACTGTTCGTAAATATGCAGAAGGAATGTATGATGCATGGGATCAAGCACAAGTTGAAATTGCAGACAACAAAATGCCAGAATTATCTGGAGAATTACCAAATCTTTCTAAATATGACAATGTGATTATTGGTGGTCCCGTTTGGGGATTCAATCCATCTAACCCTATTTTGTCATACGTCAGACAAAACGACTTCTCAAACAACAACATTGCTGCTTTTTGGACTTACTATGACCATGACGAAAAATACACTAGTGCCCTACATCGTGAGATACCTAACTTTGATCCTCAAAATGGACTAGCCTTGAGTATGTCATTAATAGGTAATGAAAAATTACTAAATCAAAACATCGATAAATGGATTGAGAAAATTAATTTCTAATCTAAAAAAATCAACTAATCGTTTTGCGGTTAGTTGATTTTTTTCATTTCTAAAGTTTTATTCCTGTAATTTTGGCTAATTGCTCTAAATAATCATTTTGTAATTTTTCATCATCGGCTCGTTTATCATAGTGACTTGGTCTTTGATGATGGAAATATCCACCGCTCAAGCTTTTATCATCAGAAGTAGCGAATTTTACTTGAGTCATATAACCTGCTGTTAAGTCGTCAGTTGCCATTTGACCACCCATTTTTGTCGGTACCCAACCGGGATCAACTGCTGTCGAAATCATTTCTGGATAACGTTTAGCTAAAGCTTTTACCAACAACACAATTTGTAACTTAGATGATGAGTAATCTGTCGTTTTAGCTAGATTATTAATATCTAATTTTGCTCCAACATGCATTCCTGAAGAAACATAAATACTGCGTTTAGGTTTATTAATCAAAGCTGTTAGTAAATAAGGTGCCACATCATTTACTTTGAAGGTCAATTCATGATCAGAAGTATAAATCCCCGCATTGTAAATAATCGTATCGAATTGTCCTAAGGCATTAACTTGTTTAGCAATACTTTCAACTTCTGATTGCTTGCCCAAATCACCAATAACAATATCTTTGACATTTATTTTTTGACGAACATCTGCTGCTCGTTGTTCATTTCTGGCATGTAAAACTACCTCATTTCCGTCTGCCAGTAGTTTTTTGGCAGCTAAGAAACCCAGTCCGTCAGTTGAACCAGTAATAAATATTTTTGCCATTTTGATCACCTCTCTTAGTATCAAATATAATATCTTTTACTATCCACGTAAAATAGTTATATTGGATGATTATCCATGACTAAAAGTAATAATCAAAAATTTTCCTTTGATTTAAAAAAATTCTAGTGATATTATCTTAAAGTATTTACTGCGTATAATGGTTCAGCGTAAAGCACACAAAAGTGTCTTTGCGCTTTTTTTGTGCAAAGACAAAGAAAGAGGTTTAATATTTTGGATTTTTACATGAAGCTTCCACGGAATAAAAGAGAATTTACATTGTTTATTGCAATCGTTTCAGTTCTCTCGGTTAACATCATTGCTCCACTCATTACTTGTTTTGAGGTAGGGTTTAGTTTTCACACTTGGGGACAGACTCTACAAGTTCTACCATTTATTTGGCTAGTAGTAGTCGCATTTGTTCTAATCACTAATGCACCAGCATCGAAAGTAACTAATCAAATACTTGATAAAGAAGACAGTTTCAACGCTCATATGATTATCAATTGCTTAGTAAACGTTCTGATGATGTCAGTCTTCTTAACTGTCATTGGAAGTTGGATCGGTACCAGACACATTTCTTGGCTACCAATTACCCAATTCTTTTACAAATGGCCTAGAAACTTCGCTATTTCATTTTTCGTTGAAGCAGTTTTAGCGCAGCCTTTTGCTCGTTTTATTTTGTTAAAGAAACATCAATTGGAGAAAAAATAAAAAATCAGCTTGACCTAAAGTCAACTTCAAGTAATAAGCTAAAGTTATTAAGAAAAATGGGGGAAATTATGAAAAAGCCATATATTATTTGTCACATGATGACTTCAGTTGATGGTCGTATCGATTGCAATATGACTGAGCACTTACAAGATCAAAGTCAACTACCACTGACTAAAGTCAGTGGCTTGCGAACTTCACTAAATAGCTCATCACTACTTAATTACTAGTCTCAACTTATTCAGATAAAGCATTGCATCATAATGTCTCATGCCGTAAAGCAATCGGAATCATAACGTCTTATGCGCTAATTACCAGAACTTAGGACGTGAGTTGCCAAACGTCCGCACTTATTACTTATATATTGGACTATCTTCAGTTAATGGTTTAGTTAATTCAATCAAACCCTTAGCTAAGATATTTTTAGAAGCATTCCAATCTCTAATATGATGAGTACCACAATTAGGACATGTCCATTCTCTATCCTTGAGAGTTAGTTTACGAGTATTATTCGTACCCATCCTAAAGCCACATTCACTACATTGTTGGGTCGTATAAGCTGGATCAACTTCAACGAAAGTTCGACCGTACATCGGAGCTTTATATTCCAACATACCTATGAATGTTCTCCAACCAACATCTGAGATGGACATGGCTAAAGCATGATTTTTTAACATATTTCTACTCTTCAAATTCTCCCCAACTATCAAATCGTGGTTTTTGATAAGTGTAGTTGAGAGATTATGAAGGAAATCTTTACGTTGATTTCTTACCTTAGCGTGAAGTTTAGCTACTAGTTTACGTTGTTTTTGATAGTTCTTAGACTTCCAAAGTTTACGTCCTTCTGATTTAGCTCGTCTAGCTCTTCGAGATAGCTTACGTTGTTCTTGGGCTAATCTACATTTGATAGAGCGGTAAAACCTAGGATTATCAATGGTATTGCCGTTACTATCAGTTAAAAAATTTTCAGTGTTTAGATCATAACCAACTTGAGAATTTGTTTTAGGTAGTTGTTCTTTAAATGGTTCATTACTCTTCAGTAAGAAAGAAACGAACCATTCTCCGGTTGACAAATGCTTGATAGAAACAGTAGCTATCCTAACTAATTTATTAGTCGGTAACTGCTTTGATAGTTTGACCTTGATACGACCAACTTTAGGTAGTCTAATATGCTTATTGTCTATGAATTTAATTGAACCATTGTATAAGGATGGAGCGCCACCATTTTTCTTAATGGTAGCTGAACTGTAATGATTAGAAGTTCTATATCCTTGATTTGGATTAGACTTTCGTTTGAAGTTTGGTGCTCCAGAATTATGTACTTTATGAAACAGATTCCAGGCTGACTTGTAACTCATTTCGGCTTTAGATAACATATCGCTATCAATATCTTTATCGCCTAACCATGGATATCTATCTTTAGTAATACGGGCCAGTCCTGTTGGACGGGCTGTGCTAGCTTTAAGTAATTTATCATTTTTGTTGTACTTCCAGTATTCTTCTGGAATGGGATATAATTTATCTAACTTATTACTATAAATTGATGAATCAGTCCAACTATTGGCAACCAATTTATTATAGATAAAACGAGAAGTATTGATATTCTTCCAGAAGATTTTTTCTTGTCGTCTGTTAGGATATATTCTCATTTTTAAGCCCATCATATATTTCATTTCAATCTTCATCATTTCACCCCCTTACCTTTATAGACATATAGTATACGAACTTATGTTCAAAGTCCCGTAATAAGGGTGCAATATAAGAAGTTCGATATCAAAAACTAATATATTAATAAAAAAGGAGGGCTTACCTCCCACGAATAAATTCGTGGGTATCACGCCCGGCTTAATGAATATTACGATACTTTAAAAGCCACTGAAGCTCCAACTACTATCAGTGGTCGTGTAACTGCTGAATTAGAGTTAGCCCAGGATGGAAAATTTGTTTCCAAGACTAACGAAGTTTTAGGCAAAGAATCCTTCTCTAAAAAAGTTACTGCCGATAATTTCAATATTGTCATGGATACGAGAGAAACTTTACTTTGGGAAGAAGATTCACAGTACAGCCGTCCTTACTTGATTGTTACTAGTGAAAATGTAAAGAAAGATTATTTAGAATATCTTGATTCTAAAAATATTTCTTGGATCGCCACTGGTAAGGAACATATTGATTTAAACCGTGCTGTTGAAATTTTGGCTACTGAATTCAACATTGAAAGATTAGCTATCGTTAGTGGTGGAAAAATCGACGGCGGTTTCTTGGATGCTGGTTTGATTGACGAAATTAGTATTTTAATGGGACCTGGCGTTGATGGTCGCACTAACGCACCTTCCGTTTTTGATGGACGTGCAAATGACAGTCATTCCCTACCTTTGAAATTGCAAAGTGTTCAAAGTTACGATAACGGTGCTATCTGGATTCGTTATCAAGTTCAAAAATAATACAAAAAATACCGTTGCTTAATTGCTAACGGTATTTTTTGTATGCTAGTTTTATTCAAGACATCCCTATATACTTAAATCATAAATGTTTCTATTAAAGGAGCGATACTATGCGTAAATTCACTTCTCTACTAACCATGGTACTTTGGGCGTTAATTGTTGCATTTGTGATTAAAAATACTTCAATCGAACACGGTCCTAATAATTTAAATTTGAGCATTTCCATTCATCAAGACTCTTTTGGTTATCTTTTAGTCAGCACTTTACTCGTCACTGCTTTTAATTACATTTACTATCATTTGATTCGTACTAGAAAATAAAAAAGAACGCCTATTTCAGCGTCCTAATTTTAGATTAAACTTCTTCTTCAACGATTTCTTCTGCTTCGGCTTTCTTAGCAGCAGCACTTTGCATTTTACCCAAAACTCCACGAGCAATAGGTCCAACGATAATCAATTGTAATGGTAGAGCAACAATCAAGTTAAAGATCCAAGTGTGACCATAAGTAGCTAATACATGGCCTTGTGATAACTTGCCTTCAACAGTGATACCGAAGAATGACATCAATGTTACCATTCCTAGAACCATCAAAACTGAGATTGTGATACCGATCAAAACGGTATTTTTCTTCATATAATCATTAATAATGTATTTGAAAGCTAATCCTTTAGCAATTGGTCCAACAATCAATAAATCTAAGATAATCGCAACGATCAAACCTAGTGGATAACCCTTTAAGATTTCCATAACTAGTCCACTACTTAATCCCTGTGCCATTGCGACGTTGTAACCTGTCATTACTAACACCATCAATCCGGCCATAATGGCTGTGAATACAACTTCTTCTTTTAAATTACGTGGCATATATTTCCCACACTCCTATTTTTTTATCAGCGAATATAAATATACCACGTTAAAAATTTCTTCATAAGTTACAATTTGATTACAAATTCAAAAAATCGCTTGCATTTTTAAATGAAAACGTACTCATTCAAATTAAATTGACAAAAGGCCTTTTCCAACTCAAACTAGTTATAAATAGAAGAAACGTAGGTACAAAAATGGACAAACAAACTAAGTTCGTTAAATTATCAAATATCGGCTTGGATAACCTGGAATTGTATAAAAAGGTAGAAACTGGTTATTTGGACAATGTGTGTTATTTATACACTAACAAAAACAGTCGCAGCGCCTTTGTTGCCATGAACTCAACTCAAAAAGTTTTGGATTTTTACAAATTCTATACTTCAATGGATAAAGATGACATCATCGATAAAATCAAGGCTATTTTCAGTAATGACGAAGCAACTGATTTCAAAAAGGAATTCGAAAATACTAAAGAATTCACTTTGACAGATAATGTTGTGGTTGAATTGCCTTTTGATAACGGTGTTTTCAAAATATAAACACTAAATAAGCTCAGCTAGAAATTAAATCTAGTTGAGCTTATTTTTTTAATTATTAAATTCGAATGCATTTTGACTAAACTCGGTATGGAACTATTTTACAAGAACTCAAAAATGCCTATTTAGATGAATTGAAACGGATAATTGCCTAGTGTTGATTTGCAGATTCAATCAAAATTTTCTTTTCCTACTAATGGGTCACTGAATGCTTCCTTTTGTGTAAGATCATGGGTATTAAGGAATTCCTCATCTTCAAAAGGATTAGCGATTTTCTTCAAATAAACTAATCCACCAAACCGTCCTTGGAAAACATCGTATTCTAAATTTTCAGCTTTTATGCTTTTGGGAACTGAAATTTTTCTCATTTTACAAAACCTTCCCGACTAAAAAATCATGCTAATAATTTTATTAACATGATTTTTTGTTTATTTTAATCTTCCAACTTCATTTAACTTAGCTAAAACTGAATGCTTATGTGGTGCGTGATTAATTACTTCCGAGAGATCCTGACCGGCAACATTTCCGTGGTGCTTTCCACCTTGCCAAGGACCAACATCAGTAACATCATAGATAATCCCATCAATTGCAACATAGGCAGGTCGACCTTCCTTTCCATCAAACTTCTTTAATTCGTCTAACGTCATTTGCTTATCCGGCACATCTACAACCTCACTTTCCTTCTATTTACATCCTTATTATTGCACGTTCCTATACAAGCAACATGTTATATGCTCATTCAAATTCAGAATGGGAAACGTGTTGTGGATAGAAGGCTTCTACTTGATCACGTTTTTCTAGTAAATCCCAATACGTTTGAGCTATTTTGTCTGGAGCCATCTGATCTGATGAACCAATGATTCCTTGAATAGTTACCAATCCAACAAAAATATCATCAGAAGCAACTTCTTTATGCAAAGTATAGGCGTAACTTCTCAAAGCGGCCTTGGTCAAAGACAATGTTGAAGCCTTATCGGATGGACGAATAGCTGCTCCACCACCAGTGAAAATTATCGAACGTGGCAAATTTGGATTAGTACTCTCAATAAAGGATTTGGCCGCATTGATAGCACTTAAAACATTAGTTTCAAAAATATCCCCAATTAAACCGACTGTACTGGATAATGCATTATCTAAATGTTTATTGCCAACGTTAAAAACTAAGTTATTAATTTTCCCATCTCGCATAATTAATTGTTGAATCATTTTATCTGTACCTGCAAAATCGTTGACATCACAGGCATAGTTAGCGGCCGCAATATGTTCTTTACGTAATTCTTTAGTAGCAGTATCCAGCTTATTTTGGTCGCGTGATACTAAGACTATTTTTTGACCATGTTGTCCGTATGATTTTGCGACTTCCAAACCGACACCACTATCTGCACCGATTACTATTGTTGTCATAATATTGCCCCCTCAAGCCAATTATAAACACAAAAAAGACTCATCAATTGATGAATCTTCTTATTTATTACGATAATCTTTAACATTAGAAAATCTTTTAAGTTCATCCAAATTGTTTTCATCTTTCAAGTGTTTAGTATACTCTTCTGCTAAATTTGGAATAACCTCATTTGTACCTTTCACAAAATGAATGGTTTCCGTACCTGCATCGACTGCAGTCTTATAATACCATTCTTTAAATTTCAAATAACTCATCGTATCTTGTAAATCTGTTATTTGTTGTTGGAGGTCTTTTCTATGTTCCTCTAAAAGATTGTACCTTTTAGTTAAAGTACTATCACCTTGTAATCTGAAGTTGATAAATTTAGAAATATCAGCGACTGATACGCCAGCATTTTTTAAACAAACTATTGTCCTCATTAAGTGAATATCATTATCAGTAAATTCTCTTCTACCAATTTCATTTCTCTTAACAAATGGCAATATACCAGACTTGTCATAGTAACGAATAGTGTCAATCGTTACACCTAATATTTTAGAAACTTGACCAATGCTATAAGTCATTTTGTTAACCTCATTAATCATCTGTTGATACAGAAAGATCACGTCGACTCTTTATTTCATCAACTATGCTCTCTAAATTACTAATACCACCCTCAAAAGCAAATTGTCCTAATGGTAGGTGTTTAGGTAATTCTTTTCCGTTTATAACTTGATTATAAATCACTTGAGCAATTTTTTGTGGATCTCCGGGTGCCGATGTAACAGAATCAGGAACGCTATTAATGTCATCTGAGAATTTTTGATAGTCATTAATCGTTGGTTTGACTTTCTTAGAAGAACGACCAGACCAATTGGTTCTAGCTCCACTAGGTTCAACATTCATTACTTGGATACCAAGGTCACTAACTTCTTGACGAAGAGTATCAGAATATCCTTCCACAGCATATTTAGTAGCACTGTAAAAACCCATTGTAGGTAGTGTCGTCAATGCCAAAGCTGAAGACAAATTAACAATGATTCCGTTCTTTTGTTTTCTCATGATAGGTAGAACTGCATTAGTCATATTTGCTAATCCAAAAACATTAACATCAAACATATAATGAACTTGTTGCATATCACTCTCTTCAATAGTAGAGAAATATCCTAAACCAGCGTTATTAACTAAGACATCAATTTTTCCGAAACGGTCATATGCACTCTTAACAACATCTTTAATCTTAGGTGTATCAGTTACATCCAAAATCACTTTAAGAATTTTACTATCATCGTATTTATCTAAATAATCTAAATCTGACATCTTTCTGGCAGTTGCGATTAAATTATTATCAACATTAGCGGCCACTATTTGTGCCAATTCTTTACCAAATCCACTTGAAGTTCCTGTTATTAACCATGTTTTTGTCATATTAATTTACTCCTTATTATTTTTTAGAAATATTGATCAAACCATCTAGCCACTTTTGATGACCGTTCAACATTGGATTAGGATCCCGTTTTGCTAAATCTTTAGCGGGTTTCTCAATTTGTGATTCTTGGGTAATTATTCTAATTCGACCATCATCTAATTTTTCAATCAAAAAAGCATGATAAACATCGAATTGAGTATCTTCATCACCATTTTGCCAACCGTGCCATGCCAATCTAGCAGTTTTTCCATCAACTGGTTTGACTAATTCCATTACTTGAGCATCAATTGGGAATCCAAAAGTGTCAAAATGAAATTTTTCGGCAAATTTTAATAAAGAACTAGATTTATCACTTAAAACGATATTTGTGGCATTGTCGTAATAAGTTTCCCATTTAGACGTATCAACTAAATTACTCCAAACTGTGTCGATGTCGACTTGATTACTGATAACTTCATTTGAGACGAAGTTATCTGTTGTTCCTGGTAAATATTCTGTAGACCAATTAATTGATTTCATATTAATTTTCTCCTTAAATGTTTGTTTGATTTTCTATTACTAATTTTCCGACCATATGGTGTCCACCAACAATCTCATGTGCTTTTTTTATTGTTTCAGCATTGAGTGGCGCCTTTATAGTCTTAGTTCTTGTGGAATGAATCTTATTTTCTGATATAAGTTCACCGAGTAAATTCAATAGTTCACCTTGACTTTGAGTACGGTAATTATATTTACTCTTGGTAAACATCAATTCCCAATCAAAGCTCAATGATTTCTGTTGTAATTTTCTAACATCAACTGGTGTATTAGTTCCCGTAATATTGACCAAATGTCCAAATGGGCGAACTAATTCCACTGTTTCGTCAAAATATCGTCCTGTATCGAATAAATTAATACTGTTGTCGATTGTTAAACCTAAATCATTAATCTGTTGAACTAAGTCTTTATGGTAATCAATTTGATAGTCGACATGGTTCTTCTTTAACCATTGATAATTTTTAGGACTACTAGTTGCTACTACTTTTAAACCAATCAAATGCGCTAATTGGGTCAAAATTGAGCCAACTCCACCAGCACCGTTGATTACTAAAATGGTTTCATTATTATTATCTGCAGGATTCTGAGAGTAATTTAATTTTTCAAATAAAATTTCCGCTGCGGTCAACCAAGTTAATGGCATTGCGGCTAAATCATTAAAATTATTATTAGGAGCTAAAGATACGAGATTTTCATCAACTAATTGTTCATCAGCATAACTTCCAGCTCTTTGTGTTGTTCCAGAATAAAAAACTAAATCGTCTTTATGAAATTTATTTACTTTAGATCCGGCTTCAATAACTACGCCTGCTGCATCAAATCCTAGAACTCTAGAATTAGCAGTGTGGGGATTCTTTTTTATATCAACTGGATTGATTGAAATTGCTTTAACTTTTACCAAAATATCTGAGCCAGTTGGATATAGTTCTCCCATCGGTTTATCAGAAAAACTACCATCGTCGTTAATTATTACTGAATTCATATGATTATTCCTTTCCATCAAAGAATAAACATACTTTATATCCTGGAGTCAGCTCCAGCACAAGCATTTAATTTATTTTTTTGCAAAAAAAAAGATGCTTTCGCATCTTTAAAAACATTTATTATCCTTGACCATTCATAAATGCTGGATAAAGTGTCATCCCACCATCAATGAATAATGTTGTTCCTGTAACATAACTTGATTCATCAGAAGCTAACCATGCAGCACCGGCAGCTACTTCTTCGGGTTTACCGATTCGGTTCATTGGAACCATAGAAACAGTTTGGTCATATTGTTCTTTGTCAGCAAATTTCTTAGCATTGATTGGCGTATTGATAGCACCAGATCCAATAGCATTGACACGAATACCATCTTTAGCATATTCCATTGCTATTGTCTTAGTGAACAATTTTACGCCACCCTTAGCAGCTGCATATCCAGCAAATGTTGGCCATGGAATTTGTTCATGAACTGATGACATGTTGATAATATTGCCTTTTTTATTATTCTTTTTGAAATAAGCTAAGGCAGTTTTAGAACCTAAGAAGACACCAGTTTGATCAATGGCAACCATCTTGTTCCAGTCATCAAGTGATAGTTCATGGGTAGCTGATTTGATTTCCATACCAGCATTGTTGACCCAAACATCCAAATCGCCGAAATTATCTAAAGCAGCTTGAAGTAATTTTTGATTACCTTCTTCAGTCGAAACATCGGCTTGAACGATAACAGCCTTACCACCATTTTTTTCTACAGCTGTAGCAGCTTCTTGAGCACCTTTTTCATCACTGTGATAATTGATTACAACTGACATATGTTCTTTACCGAATCTTTCAGAAATGGCCGTTCCAATTCCTTTTGAGCCACCAGTGATTACAGCAATTTTTTTATTCAAATCTTTGTACATAATTGATTCCTCCAAAATTTAAAATAATGTGGTAACAACGGCCCCTATAACAATCAATACTAACCCAAAAATCGTTAATTGTAATTCATGTCGACTTTTCGTTTCACGCAAGAAAACCATACCACCAATAGTAGAAATAACTACTGATAGTTGCGAAACGACAAAGGCCGAATTAACACCGTTGTCACGAACTGACAAGATATAAGTAACCGAAGCAATTGAAAAGATGAATCCTGCTAGTAAACTTTGCCAACTAGACTTTTCTTTCAATATTTTTGGCTGACGGGTGAATATTATATAGAGTAGTACCGCTATTACCATACCCACTGATTCTGGGAAAAAGATGGCTAGCCCGGAAGATGTCATAGCTTTAGGAATGGAATTATAGACTAGAAAACCTATTGTCGTTAAAATTAACATCACTAAGGTTCTGGTTTGATTGTTTGTCGAAGAACTCTTTTGATCTTTTTTAGCCGTCAAGAAAACGCCAATAATCAAAAGAATAATTCCTAAAAAGCCAAAAATTTTAGCATTAGTTGATACCCATTCTCCAAAAAGAAAAACTCCTATTAAAGATGTCCCAATCAGTTGAAGTCCCGTCGAAATTGGCATTGTTTGCGAAACACCGATTTCTCTATACGCATTATACTGTCCTAATTGACCGATGATCCAAAATCCACCTGCCAGGGCTGCTAATAGAAAGGTCCCAATGGAAATACTTGGCCTCATTATTAATAGAACAACTATACTGACTATCAATGTTCCAACAGCCGTTCCAAATATCTGATTAATAGGTTTCCCATTTATTTTTGATACAGCCAAGGGCAAAATCCCCCAAGCCAGAGCTGGTAATAACATTAAAATGATACTCATATTTTATCCACTTCCGTAATTTTTATATCTCTCAAACAACATAAGTAAGTGTACAGCTGTTGTTTCATGAAAAAAATTACTAGATAAGTATGATAGTATACTTTAAACGTATGCTTTTATTTCTTTAAAGGAATTATCAAATAAATTCTAGATATCAGCTATCAAGTTGCTTCTAAAGAATTCCACCTACTACCTAAAGATAGATATCAAATCGTAACTCAACACGATCCTGAAGAAATGATTATTGAAGATGTCGATTTAGGATTTACTCGAACAAAAGATTTCTTAATGTTTAGTTTGACTTCCAGTCCTAGAGAATTAGCTGACAAGGAAAACCTTTACTGCAAATTAGTTAAAGAACTACATGAAAAAACTGGTATTTCACCAGAAGACATAATGATAAATATCACGCCTAATACTAAAGAAGACTGGAGCTTTGGTAATGGTGAAGCACAATTTATCAACGGAAAATTAAATTAGAAATACATACACAAAAAATCCTACTAGATTAATTTCTAGCAGGATTTTTAATTACTTCAATTTAGCTAAACTTGAACCAAAGATTTGTTCAATCGTAACTGGATCACGGTGGTCAAAGAATTGACTTTCATTCTTATCCAAGCTGCTCATAACTTTCATATCATCAGCGCTCAATTCAAAATCAAAGACATCGATGTTTTCTTTAATTCTATCCTCGTGAACTGACTTAGGAATAACCACGATACCGCGTTGCAAGAGCCATCTAAGGATTACCTGGCCGTTAGTCTTAGTGTATTTCTTAGCAATTTTAGCAATCGTTTCGTTAGTAAAAATATCATGTTTTCCTTCAGCGAATGGTGCCCAAGCTTCGACACGAATATCTTCTCTGTTGGCAAAATCTACTTCTGAAGGTTGTTGATACCAAGGGTTAACTTCAATTTGGTTAACAACTGGTTTGATGTTAGTTGTTAGTTCCAAATCCTTCAATTGATCGGCGTAGAAGTTTGAAACTCCGATAGCACGAATTTTACCTTCTTTTTGGGCCTCTTCCAAAGCTCTCCATGCACCGACAGTATCACCGTATGGTTGGTGTAATAAATACATATCAAGGTAATCTAAGCCGAGATTTTTCAAAGAAGTATCGATACCTTTTTTGGCACGGTCATAAGTGAAGTCTGAAACCCACAACTTAGAAGTGATAAATAAATCTTCACGACTAACGCCTGATTCTTTGATAGCTTCACCAACGGCAGTTTCATTTTGATAGGCTGCAGCCGTATCGATCAAACGGTATCCATTTTTGATAGCTGTTAAGACTGCTTGTTTACATTGTTCCAAGTCTGTTATTTGAAAAACTCCAAAACCTAATTGGGGCATTTCCATTCCATTATTTAATTTAACGTTTTGCATTTTTACTACCTCTTCTTTTATCTGATGACTACATTTTATAATCATGGTTATCATTTGAAAATTACTTGTTTGATATGCTACCATACGTTCAATGTATACTGTGAGGTGCAAAATGATAGAAAACTACTTATTAGAAGAACTCGTTGCATTTAAAAAATACGGCACTCTAGCCGCCACGGCTCAACACTTATTGGTGACACAACCGACAGTTACTCGAGGGATGCAAAAACTAGAAGATGAATTTGGCGTGCAAATCTTTGATCGTCAACCTAATCGGATTACCCTGACCAAAACTGGTGAATTGGCTGCTAAAGGAGCTCAAAAAGTTATTGACCAAAACAATCAATTGATTGAAACAGTTAAGAAATATGACTACAACCACAAAAATATCACAGTTGGCTCGGTTGCCCCAGGTCCCTTGATTTTATTGGAAAAGATTCAATCATCCAAACTAGCTGATACCAATCTTGACTTGGACCACAAGCTAATGGATACAAAAGATGTTTCTGGAAAGCTTTTGAATCACGATTACTCATTCATTTTGACTAATCAGGAACTCATGACCGACAAAATTGAATCATTATATATCGGAACTGAACGTTTATCCGTCAACCTCAACCAATTCACACTCTTAGCCAATAAAAAGTCAGTTTCATTTAATGATTTGAAAGGTCTGAGTTTTATCGTCCTATCAGATATTGGCGTTTGGAAAAAAGTTGCTGAAGGTAAAATTCCTGATGCCAAATTTCTTTATCAAGAACAACGTGAAGCCTTTTCTGAAATTACTAAATATTCTGATTTTCCTTACTTCACAACTAATATTTCTAAAATTAATCCTGATGACAATTTCTCCGATCACGACCAAATCAACGTTCCTATCAGCGATGAATCTAGTAAGATGGATTTTTACGCTGCTTATTTGAAGACTAACCAAAAACAAGTTGCATCTGTTCTTAAAACAATGTCTAGTTCTTGGAGTAAATATTTAAATTAGTCTTTCGAAATTGTGACATTAACATCATTCCCCATATTCTTTACGACGTCTTTATAATTGTCTGAATCAAAAGATCCGATAATATGAATTCCTTCATAATAATCTTCTGTACCATAGTAAAAGACGATTCGTTGTTGTGGTGACCAATAGCCAATGGCACCTTTAGTTCCTTTATGACCTTTGGGCATCCCTTTAGTTATTAAAGAATGATTCAAGTCAGCAACTTTTTCTGGCATATCCATGAAATCTCTAAACTTTAAATTTGTTGGCAATTCCTTGGCAAAAGCTTTCGCAGCACTAGAGTTATTCAAATGTGCTTTTAACTTGGTTCCATTAATATTGACTGTTATTTTGGTCCGTTCGTTTTTTTCTGAAGTTGTTACTTGACTGACACGATTGTTTGAAGTGCTAGTTTGCGAAGTTTGTTTTTTCTGTCCGCAACCGACTAAAAATACCAGCACCATTGTAAAAATTATTAATTTTGAAATTTTTCTCATTAAAATAAACCACCTACGTTTTAGATTAGATTTATTTTAAGCGGAAATGAGTTTCATGTTAAATACTTATATCCTATTATTAACTATTACATTTTATTATGCATGTGTCTCATGTACATTCAATTTTTTATGCAAAATAAGAGCTCCCAGGCATAACAATCTGAGAGCTCTTTTCTTATCTATTATTAATCATTAGCGTGGACATCAAAAGCATTCAACAACATATCTTCAACACCAGGTGCATCAGGATTGTGCATGCCTTTACCATTACGGTCCAAGGCTCTGATTGAATCCATTTCATCTGAAGTCAATTCAAAATCAAAGATATCTTTGTTAGATTTAATTCTTGCTTCGTGAACTGACTTAGGAAAAACGATCACACCTTCTTGATGTTCGAAACGTAGGATAATTTGTCCAACATCTTTACCGTATTTCTTAGCTAGGTCATTCAACAATGGTTCGCTGAACAATTCCTTACTACCTTGGCCAAGTGGACCCCAGGCTTCTAGAGTTACGTGTGCTTTAGCCATAATTTGACGTAGTTCCTTTTGTTGGAAATATGGGTCAAATTGAACTTGGTTAACACTAGGCATTGTCGCAAACTTAGGCACAAATTTATTCCAAATCTTAGGAGTCATGTTAGAAACACCAATTGAACGAATCTTGCCAGCTTTTTTAGCCTCTTCCATAGCTTTCCAAGCTTCGTCAACTTTGCCGTATGGTTGGTGAATCAAGTATAAATCAATATAGTCTAAACCTAATTTTTTAAGTGAAAGATCAATCGCCTTTTTAGCATCTTCATAGGCATAATCTTGGAGCCACATTTTTGAAGTTACCCAAATTTGGTCACGAGGAATGCCACTGTCTTTGATAGCTTTGCCGACTTCTTGTTCATTGAAGTATGCGACCGCTGTATCAATGTGACGATAGCCGAGTTTCAAAGCATCGCTAACTGCCTTATAAGTAGTTCCGTCTGCAGGAATTTGGAAAACTCCGAAACCAAATGATGGAATTTCTGTGCCATCGTTTAATTTGAATGTAGGAATGTTTGTCATATAATTACCTCTTCTTGTTTATTCGTTATGACTAGTATAAGACGTAATTCATGATTAAAAAATTACTAAAATAACATAGTAGTATACATCTAATGTATACCTATATTTTGGCAAAAAGATTCAAAATCTGATTTGCCAACATTTGATCAATAACTCTTTCATCTGCTTTAAATTGAACTAGCGCTTTTACGATGGTTTTTTCTTTTACCATTCCAGAATCAAAGGAACCAGCAATCATTTGCCAAGTTTCTATCGACCAATTTTTCGGTATTTCTAAAGTTCTTGCATATATTCTTGTTTCTAGTGAAACGACGTATGCCATAGCATCAATAGCTTTCAAATATTTAGGTAGTTTATATTTGTCCTTATCAAGCCATACTTTTATGCCATCTTTTATACCATTACGCTCAATTCGTTCAAATTGCTTTCTGCTCCAACGATGATTGTTGTGTACACTAATATGCTCATCTGCAATCTCTTCCAAACCAACTGAAAACCTATCAATGATACTATCCAGATGTTCAGGATGATTCAAAACAAAACGCATTTCTTCTTCAGTAAAGTTATGCTTATCAACTATTTCTTTTGGCAAAAGACTATCGATTCCACCATTATCATTTACTTCTTGAATAAACTTTTCAACTTCAGCTCTATTGTTAATATCAAGCCCACGGCGTTGCATTTCTTGATAAATCAACTTGCTGGCGCCATAATTTCCTGGGTCCTTAGCCGCTTCTAACATGTCAGCTTCACCAGCCGCTAAATACCTTTTATAATTTTCGACTTTCTTAGAATTAAGTAATGCTCTTTTACCAAGATAATCTAACATTGAAGACATTGCAGGGACAATCAATTTATATTCATCAACGCTTAAATCTAATTTCTCTACAAATTGATTTCTCATTACTTCACAAATAACAAATTTGGTCCAAGTTTTGGGAGTTTTCCGGTAAACATTATAGGCACTCTCCGTCATCAACTTCATCAAAATTTCTATCATGCCTTTGTCTACGCCTTTAGGACGTTTTTCCCAAGCTGAGCTTTCTTCATAAAGTTTCAACCATTGTGAAACATAAGTAGAAATGTTATCTGCTACATGAGGTGTCCATTGTGGTAAATACGGATCTTGATATTCTGGCTCTAAGATAAAACTATCGGTTTTTTCAAATAGAGTTTGTGATTCAATAAGTTGAAGCAAATTATCCATCATAACAGCTGATATTTTTATCCGTTTGGTTCTGGCCAAAAATTTCAAAACTGACTTTAAAACTTCATAAGTCAGATTAAACCATTCTAAAGAATATTGTGTTTCATCGCTTAAATTTCTGATCAATCCCAACGTAAAGGGAGCTATAAAATCAGCATCCCATTTCGTATAATCTCCATGACCAGTATATTCGGCTGTATCTCCAATACTCTTTACCAAAGCTTGCGCATTTTCTTTGGATTGACTACTCAATCTAAAATATTCTTCACTTTTTAAAAAATCTGATGTTATATCTGATAAATGTCTTTTTTTCATAATTTCTTCTCCTAGTAATAGGATACCGAAAGACATCAAAAAGAGATGGAATTTAACTTAAAAATCCCATCTCTTCCTATTTAGTTTTCTATTTCAGAAAAATTATATCCATTATCACTATAATACTATCCCAATTCCACATCCTGCGACTCAATCAACTTCTGAAAATGTAATTGTGAAGCATTATTAGTTACTTTTTCTTTGAAAGGAAATTGTGCATCAAAGATATCCACTTCGATTTGGTTCACACCATAAACTTCATCTTCAACATATTTACCTGCACAATCTTTTAAAGCACCTTGGTACAATGGCGCAACTTGCAAGACTGTCGCAAACTTATCATTAGCCATTCTAATATTGTAATTCTTAGCTGGTTCAAAACCTTTTCTACTATAGTAATTAGGATCTCCGTACAAGATAATCCCGTTGTAACCTAATTTCAAAGCTAGTTTTTTCGAATGCTCAATTAATCGTCCACCGAGGCCATTTTGTTGATATTCCGGTGCTACTGCCAAAGGTCCTAAACACAAGATAGAATGTGTTTTGCCGTCGTCACCTTGGATTTTATCTTCCAAAAAGGCGGCACAACCGACAATTTCATCGCCTACTACTGCGACCGTATCCAACTCTGATACAAAACGAGGATGGTTTCTAATTTTATTCATTAAATAATGTTCGACACAGCCCGGTTGAAATTCATTCCAAAAAGCATTGCGCAACATGATTTCTGTTTTCTTATAATCTGATTTTGTTTCTATTCTTAATTTAATTTCTTTAGTCAATTTTTTATATTCCTTCTTGATTAGTAAATCGCCTCTCAGAATACAAAAAAAGTGCAGTCGACAAACTGCACTTAAGGACTTTTATCAAAACACTTTGATAATATCTGTAAGGCAATTTGGGTACAACAAAGAAAGCTATTTTTCTCTGTTCAAATTTTATAATCCTTACTTAGATACAATCATCAAGCATTTCTCCTGAATTTTTATTATCTTAAAGATAACATGTTGCTCTAGATTTTACCACCGAATACTGGAAAAGCACTAGCATCTCCATAATTCATTTGATCGATTTTTGCCAAAGTCTTCATATCTTCAGCTGAAATTTCAAAGTCGATATCAGCATTTGACTTCATGTGATCTGGGTTAGCTGTTTTTGGTAGAACGACAACATTTAATTGCCAATCATAGCGAATGCACAATTGTGGAACAGAAACATTGTACTTGGCGGCCATTTGCTTGATTGTTTCATCATTCATAGCAGCACCGTGAGCAATTGGTGAGAAGGCTTCGACAACAATGCCATTATCTTGAGAATACTTAATCAAATCACTTGGTGTATCGCCGATGTGGATTTGAATTTGATTAACTGCAGGCTTCGTGTCAGAATTCTTGATCAAATTGTCCAAATCTTCTTTTTGAAAGCTAGAAACACCGATAGTCTTTAACTTACCAGCTTTGACAGCATCTTCCATAGCACGCCAAGTTTCCAAATTTCCTTCAAAGTGACGGTCGTTACCTTGATTTACTTCTTTCCAAGGTTGAGGATTGTGGATAATCATCATGTCCAAATAATCTAAGCCCATCTTTTCCAAAGTTTCATCGATAGATTTCTTAGCTTCATCATAGTTCTTGATTTCAGCTGCAACTTTAGAATTAACGAATAACTTATCACGTGAAACTCCAGCGTTTTTAACACCTTCACCAACACCACGTTCGTTGCCATAAGCTTGAGCAGTATCGATGTGACGATATCCAATCTCCACAGCAGATTTAACGGCGTCAGCTACCTTATCATCAGGAATTTCCCAAACTCCTAAAGCTAGTTTTGGAATCTTAACTCCATTGTTCATTGTGAATGTTTCATCAAAAATTGACATAAACTTCCTCCTCTTTTTGTATCGCTTTCATTATATATTCTATTAGACTTCTTGTCCTGTAGGACGAATTACCATTTCGTTGACGGCCATATTCTTTGGTGTATCAATGACAAAAGCTACTGCTTGGGCAATTTCTTCTGGATTCAGGGATGTCATTTGTGTTCCTGAAGCTTGCATAACTTTTTCCAAACCATCATGAGCTGCACCATTATTAACTGACTTATACAGTTCTGTCTTAACAGATCCTGGAGCAATAATAGTGGTCTTGATATTGTTTTGGTGTTCTTCTTGACGAAGTCCTTCCATGATTGCTCTAACGGCATACTTAGTTCCTGAATAAGCAGCATAGCCTGGCAATACTTCATAACCTAAAACTGAAGATGTTGTAATGATATGACCGCTCTTTTGCTTTTTCATAACTGGTAAAGCAGCTGCGATTCCATTGAGAACACCTTTAACATTAATATCGAGCATGTTTTGCCATTCGTCTTGCGCGATTTGGTCTAAGTTGTTTACTGGCATAATTCCTGCGTTATTGTAAAGAGCATCGACACGACCGAATTTAGCAACGGTTTGATCGACAACATTTTGAACTTCTTTTGCTTTAGTAACATCAGCCTCAACTGCCAAAATATCACTATCAGGATTTGCTTGTTTGATTTCTTCCAAACGATTCATTCTTCTGGCTGCAATCGTAACCTTAGCACCTTTTGAAGCTAATAATTTAGCTGTGGCAGCTCCAATTCCACTTGAGGCACCCATAATTACTACTACTTTATCTTGTAAACTCATTAATTTTCTCCTTTAATAGTTCTAATAATTTGTGCCGGTACACCACCGACGATGGTATTAGCGGGAACATTTTTAGTAACGACCGCTCCAGCACCAACGATAGAATTTTCTCCAATGACGACACCTGGAGTAACTGTGACATTACTGCCAATCCAAGCGTTATCGTGAATGTAAACTGACTTTAAATCTAAATGACGTCTCTGTTTAGGATCAATGCGATGATTAACTGAAGCAATCGTAACATTCGGTCCAATCAAGACGTTATCTCCTAGATAAATGCCACCCATATCGGTAAACATTGAACCTGAGTTGATAAAAACATTTTTACCAATGTGTAAGTTGCGACCAAAATCTGTCCAAAATGGTAATCTGATTTCAGTCGATGGATCTATTGTTTCATTAATAATTTGACTAACAGTTTGACGAACTTCATCACTACTGTGAGCACCAGTATTTAATTCTTGGACTAATTTTTGATTAATCGGAATAATTTTTTCAATCTGTTCATAGGCTTTGGTATCTAAATTCATTTGTGATTCCAACAAAACACCTCACTTCTCTTAATGATTGAATTTATTATACGAACTGTTTATTATAATGTTAAATACTCATTGATAATGGTTATCTATAACATTTACTTATAATAGAGGTGTGACAATGGATATTAGAGTTTTGAGATACTTTATTAAAATTGCTCAAGAACAAAATATGTCAAAAGCTGCTCGAATGTTACACGTTTCCCAACCGGCTTTGTCCAGACAAATCAATGAACTAGAAACCAGACTAGGTACCAAGCTCTTCATTCGTGGAAAAAGACAACTACAATTGACTCCTGATGGATATTACTTATTCGAACGAGCACAAGAAATTTTGGCTTTAGTGAACAAGACAACTTATAACCTTCAAAAACAAGACGTTGTCAGTGGTACACTCGATATCGGTGCTGGTGAAAGTATGGCGTTAGATTGTGTCATGGAAACTATCAAAGATATCATGCACAAATATCCCGAAGTTCATATCAACTTCAGAAGTGGTGATGCCGAAACGATTCAAGCTGATTTAAACAGTGGCATCTTAGAATTTGGTATCATCATGGGGCATCGAAAACTTGATAATTACCATACCTTACAATTACCTGCCGAAGACCGCTGGGGAATTATTATGAAACGTGATGAACCACTAGCTAGTCATGAAAGCATCTCTTCTAGTGATTTAATTGGTAGATCACTGTTGGTTTCTCGCCAAGTTCAAGGTAAGAAGACCTTCCAAGATTGGAGTAACGGTTTGATTGAGCAGTTCAACTTTGTCGGAACTTACAATTTGATCTTCAACGCTGCACTATTAGTTAAAACCGGTGCTTGCATGGCTCTGACCTATGATAAATTAATCGATACGACTTCAATCGACGGTTTGGTTTTCCGTCCATTAAAGCCACAACTGACTGAACCCAACACAATTATTTGGAATAAAAATCGTAACTTACCAACTGTTGGTAAATTATTCTTAGAAACATTACGCAAAAATATCACTAAAAAGGAAGTTTAATATGGAATTTGAAAAAGTACTCAACGACCGTCATTCTGTCCGTGACTTTAAAAACACACCGGTCAAAATGAATTTAATTAAAGAAATTGTTCAAGAAGCTCAAAAAGCTCCTTCATGGGTCAACTCTCAACCTTGGAAAGTCTATGCCGCTACTGGTAAAACTTTGGACAATATCAAACAAGCTTATTTAGACAAAGACTCTCAAAAAGGATATCCCGACTTTCCGGTCATGCACCGAGAAGATTGGAGTGAAGCCGCTCAAGCTAATATGAAACAATGGCGTCACGAAATAGTGCATCACTTTGACGACTTTGATCAAGCTCACGAGAAAATGAGTTTCGCTAGTTCTCACTTATACAGCACTCCTGCTATGCTTTTCATCACCATTCCGAAGAACTCTTCCAAGTGGTCAATTTTTGATGCCGGGGCCTTCAGTCAAACTTTGATGTTAGCCGCTCAAAACAAAGGGCTCGATACGATTCCTAATTACACCAGTGTTCGCTTCCCTGATGTCGTTAGAAAATTCACCGATATCCCTGACGATGAAACTTTAGTTGTCGGTATCGCAATTGGTTATGCTCAAGATTCAACTATTAATACTTATCGTTCAAAACGTGTGCCTGTAGATGATATTTTAAAAATCAAAGGCTAAAAAAACCTTGCTAGATTGTAGAAAAACTACATTCTAACAAGGTTTATTTTTTAATCTAACATGAATTTTGTCGCAATGTTCAAAGCTTCTTGACGAGAATTATTAATTTCAAATCCATGATCTGCATCATCTAACAAATGCAATTTATCGTTGGTATAACAGTCATCGTAACGTTTCGAAGCAATATTATTTACCACGGTATCTTTCAATCCGTGAACTAAACAAACTGGCCCGTGATACTGACTAGCTATCTCATAAATTGGCAAAGTTTGAGCTGTTCGTAAGTAAAAACCACCCAAAGTTAAACCTTTTTTGATAGGTAAAGTATCAGGGATATTTTTCGGATCATACGTATAGCCTTGAGTGTCACCTTTTAGGGCATCATCTTTTAAAGTTGCGGCCGGAGCTAACAAAGCTAACTTAGCAATTTTCTCAGGATAGTAACCAGCCAACATGCTAGCCACGACTCCACCTTGAGAATGTCCCAGTAAATAAATATTTTCGACACCATCAAGACTGCGAGCGTAGTCCAAAATAGCTTTACCATCGGCAATTTCATTCAAAACCGTCATATCTTGAAAACGTCCGTCACTTTCGCCATGACCATTGAAGTCAAAACGCAATGTGCCTAATCCTTCAGCCACAAAGCGTTGAGCCAATTGATACAGTAATTGACTAGGTTCTATCCCCCGATTAGAAGTAAAACCATGCATCAAAATAACTAAATTAAATTTATCAGTTTTTGGTTTAACAAAATCTCCTCGTAAAGTTAATCCATCTCTTTTAATTTCTACCTTCATTTTTTCAACTCCTTTTGATTATTCTAATACTAAAAGATATATGATTAAGATAAAAATAATTGTATTGAGGTGGGATAATGGAAAAATTTCTAATTATCGGTGGAACTGGTAACATTGGTTTCCCATTGATAGAGTTCTTAAATAAACAAAAAAATGTTCAAATCGTAGCCGGATCACACAATCCTGATAAAGCTCAAGAAAAATTCCAAGATATGGAAAATGTTGTAGTTAAGAAATTTGATTTTTTGGACAATACTACTTTTGCTGACGCTTTTGACGGTGTATCGAAGGTCTTCTTCGTACGTCCGCCACAATTAGGACATCCCAAACAGGATATGTTGCCATTCTTGCGTTATGCTCAAAATCACGCTATCGACCAAATCGTCTTCGTTTCACTGTTAGGTGTTGAGAAAAATCCTATGACACCACACCATCAAATCGAACAAATGATTCTAGAATTAAATATTCGTTACACGTTCATTCGTCCTAGTTTCTTCATGCAAAATCTCGACACAACACACTTATACGACATCAAAAATCATCATGACCTCTTCATCCCCGCTGGCAATTCTCGGACAAGTTTCATCGACACCCGCGATATTGGTAAAATTGCTGGTATCACAATGCTTGACGACAAATATCTTTTCCAAAAGCTCAATATCACTGGTCCTCAAGCTTTGAACTACCAAGAAATCGCTCAGGTCATGACTCAAGTTTTAGGTACCAAAATTACTTATAGCAAACCTAGTTTATTGAAATTTCGCAAAACGATGCTAAAACGTGGTCTCAAAAAGGATTTTGTCAACGTGATGGTGATGCTCTACTTGATTACCCAATTAGGCAATGCCAAAGAAGTCACCGATACTGCTGAAAAAGTCCTCGGTCATAAACCTAGAAATATCAAGGATTATATCGAAGATTATCGTGATTATTTTATTTAAAATCGTATTGAAATATTTATAAAATCCACCTATGATTAAATCATCCGATACTTAGGAAAAAATTATAGGGGGATTTTTTTTATGAAATTTGGAAAATCAGCTACAATCATTGCTGCATTGGCAATGGCTACTACTGGAGCTTTAGTAATGTCTCAAAAAGACGCTGAAGCAACTTCTGTCGCAACTGTTACAACTAGCACACCGGCTAGACTTTATACCGACAGTGGTTTATTGATCCGCAACCGTGCTTTAGCTCCTAACACTCCATGGCTTGTGGGAAAAATCGTCAATTTTCATGACGAAACTATGTATCAAGTCGCTACCAATGAATATTTAAAGGCAAGCGATTCTTCACTAAAAGACAGTAATGCTAATAAAAAATTAATTGGTACAGTCGTTGGTATCATCTCACCATTTATTTATAATGACCAAATAAATGATATTAATGGAAAGATGCTTCCAGCGGGCACCAGTTGGGCTATCGGTAAACACATTATCAATAAATACAATCAACATTATGTTCAAATTTCATCTCACGAATATGTTGAAACAACGTATCTAAAATTCAACGGGGAATTACCTACGCCTATTTATATTGGTAACTTTGCTACTTTAGATAAAAATCCTGATGATGATACAACTAACAATACTCTAAAAGATTATGTTCCAAATTTACAAAATATCAACAATTACTTCATTAAATATTTGAATGCTTTACATGCTGCTAACGGACTAGCTCCAGTACAAGGGACAACGGATATGATTAACTATGCTCAACAAAGAGCAGAGCAACAAATTCCAGCTCAATTAGATCACAGTACTGCCACTAGAGATACTTCTGAAAACTTATCTACCGCTGGTCTCTCTTATCTAATAGAAACAGAAGGAATTCAATCAGATAAAGATGTTGCCTACTTTATCCTTAAAGATTTCTACGATGACGATAAAAATAGAACTCCTATTGGACAACCAGGTCACTTTGGCCACAGAGCAGCTCTTCTTTACAGTGGTCCTAATGTTGGTTTAGGTATGACTGAATATCATGCTGCCTTTGACGCTGATTGGAATTACGGTACAATGGACCAATTCAATCAACTCTACAATTACACAGGTTCCAATCCTAATACTAAATTTATTTCTAAAAATGCTATCTAACCAAACACCTGATTAGCGTGTTTTTTAAATAAATGATACAATTGTCTTACAGATAAATATAACTAGGTTGAGCGCAAGCTTTCAAGATAACACTTCCGAGGGTAAGGAAGTTTCTTGAAGTTTGCGCTTTTTTTCGGCCTAAAATTGAAAGGACTGAATTTATGAAGAAGTTTTACCAACAAACTAAAGATGAGGTGTTAGCAAAACTCCTAGTTGATGAAAACACTGGTTTAATCAACGACCAAGTCCAACAAAATCGAAAACTCTATGGAGAAAACAAACTACCTGAAAAGCAAAACGACCCCTATTGGAAGATTTTTTTGCGTAGTTTTAAAGAACCCATCGTTATTGTTTTGTTAGGCGCCGTCATCTTATCGTTTGCTAGTTCCATCTACGCTTTCCAAACTCAGCCCAATCCTCAACACGGCTTTGAATCATTATATGAAGCTATCGCAATTTTAATTTTGATTATCATCAATGCCTTCTTAGGATTTTGGCAAGAAATCAGCGCTCAAAAGAGTCTCGATGCCCTGAAAGAAATGAATGATCGTTCAGCGACTGTCTTTCGAGATGGTGAATGGCAAAGTATTTCGACTAGTGAAATTGTCGTCGGCGATTTGTTAAAAGTTCAATTGGGAGACTTCGTCGAGGCTGATGTTCGTTGGCTTCAAACTGACGAGCTCCAAGTTATCGAATCTCATTTAACTGGTGAAGCCGATGCTATTCAAAAAAATCCCGAAGTTATTGATCAAGATGCTCAACTTGGTGACCGTACCAATATGGGTTATTCCGGTTCAACAGTTGCCAATGGTCAAGGTGTCGGAATCGTCGTGGGAATTGGTGCCAACACTGAATTAGGTAACATCGCCAAATTGATCGAATCAGTCGACGATAAAGTTTCTCCACTACAAAATACTATTAATAAATTAACTAAAACTTTGATGAAAGTCTCCGGTGGAATCGTAATTTTAACTTTTATCATCGGAATTATTCGTGCTGGAGAATTGAGTATCAATTCTATCACTTCCGTATTATCAACCTCGATCGCTTTAGCAGTAGCGTCTATCCCTGATGCTTTACCTGCTGTTTTATCAATCGTTTTAACTATCGGTGCCAGTAAAATGGCCAAGAATAAAGGTCTCATCAAATCACTCGACAGTGTAGAAACACTAGGTAGTACTTCTTACATCTGTTCTGATAAAACTGGGACTTTAACGCAAAATGAAATGACCGCCACGAAATTCTATGATGGAAATGCTGTTTTCGATGTTTCCGGATTAGGTTACGCTCCAACTGGTAAAATCACTAATTCTGATGGAATCAAGCCTACCAATTCAGCTTTCTTGACTGGTGCGGTTCTTTGTAACGAAGCCGTGATCAAAGAAGAAGACGGTGAATTCAAACCTTTTGGTAATCCAACTGAAATTGCTTTGAACGTCTTAGGACAAAAAGCCGGTGTCACGAAAAATCAGTTATTAGAAAACAGCGAAATCGTTCGAACACTGCCTTTCACTAGCGACCGTAAAATGATGAGTGTGGTTGTTAAAAATAGCGGCGGTTATCAACTTTATACTAAAGGTGCTCCTGACGTACTACTAAAAAACAGCCAAGATATTATTTTAAATGGTGAAAAAGTTTCTGGACTCGATGCCAAAAATAGTTTTATGGAAATTGTGAATTCTTTTGCCCACCAAGCCTTACGAACTCTAGCCGTTGGAATTAAATCTTTATCAAAGAAACAGGCCCTCAGTGCTACGACCGAAGAATTAGAAACTAACTTAACTATTGTCGGAGTGGCCGGTATCATCGATCCTCCACGTCCTGAAGTTAAACAATCAGTTAAAGAATTACATGATGCTAATATCGAAGTTGTGATGATCACTGGAGATCACGCCAATACTGCCCGTGCTATTGCTTTTGACCTCGGTATCATCAAATCAAAAGACGCACCAGTCATTAATGGTAGTGAAATCGAAAAAATGTCTGATGATGAATTATTCAAAAAAGTTCTAAAGACTAACATTTACGCTCGAGTTTCCCCAGAACACAAACAACGTATTATTAAACAACTCCAAAAACATCATCAAGTTGTAGCTATGACTGGTGATGGTGTCAATGATGCACCAGCTTTACGAGTAGCTGATATCGGTATTGCTATGGGAATCAATGGAACTGAAGTTACTAAAGATTCAGCCGACTTAATTCTTTTAGATGATAAATTCACTACGATTGAGAAATCAGTCAAAAGTGGTCGAACGATTTATGCCAACATCAAAAATTTCATGCGCCATGAATTAACGACTAACGTAGCTGAAGTTTTGGCTTTATTGTTATGTTTACTTTTATTCAGTCAAACAGTCGGGCAAGTTCCTGCTGGCACACCAACTTTGACTGCTTTGATGGTCTTATGGGTCAACATGGTCAGTGATGCCCTACCTTCATTTGCTCTGGGATATGACGTGGCTGAATCAGATATCATGAAAGAAAATCCCCGTGATCCCAACGAATCCGTTTTGGCTAATCACACTTGGTCTCGAGTATTGATTCGAGGAACTATCATGGGAGCTATGGTTTATCTTGGTTTCTTATGGGCTGCCAACTTTGGTTTGAACAGTAACGAAGCACAAACAGTTGCCTTCTTAACACTAGTTTTTGGTCAATTGTGGCACGTCTTCGATGCTAGAAGTTCTCACACTTTATTTAGAAGAAATCCTTTCAGTAACCCCCGTCTACTTTTAGCAGTATTGTTTGCTGGGGTGACTTCTATTTTGGTAACTGTTCTGCCATTCTTCAATTTAGTTATGGGAACTGCCACTTTGCCGGTTTGGATTTATTTGGCAGTAATCTTCGTTCCCGCTTTACCAACGTTGATTTTGTCCGGTTTGAAAGAGATTTTTAAGATTAAAATTTGGTAAATGTAAATTGCCGCCTTCCACACAAGTTCTGTGATTGGCTGGAACGCTGCCGGCACTATTTTGAGCTTTTGCATGGCCCCAAAGACGCAAAATCTCAAAACTAGGCCTTTTTGTAAGTGCTAAAGCACTAACAAAAATCTGGCGGCTGAGCCATCACAGAACTTGTGCTCCAGGCTAGATTCTGGTTTTATTATTGAATAAGTAACATCTATTTAGATTGATATGAATCTGAATAGATGTTTTTTAGTGCTAAAAAAGAACCACACCATTGAGGCATGATTCTCAAAAATTAATTTTTATACCAAACAGATGTGTCTAGATGAACACCATTTTCTTGTTTGACCCATTCATTTGTAGCGACACGGTAATACGTTGAACCATCGTAATCGATTGCTACTTTATCAGTGAGCCATGAAGTCTTCTTTTCTAGAGCACGATTGCTATTGGTGTTCTTTTGAATGTCATAAAGGCTGTAGTAGTCTTTTGTTTCATCAACATTGACAATCATTTGTACATCCTTAACGAAAATAACATCGTGTGAATCGATCCACTCGCCAGTCGCAACTCGGTATTGCTTGACACCAGTACGATTGTTGACACGATATTGATCCGTTATCCAACCAGAATCTTCAGACAAAGCACGGTTTTGAATTGTTTCGTTAGCGTGATTATTCAAAGAATAATACTCTTGTGTTTCTTTAGTGAGAACTACACCAGGGTCTTTGTAATAAGTCCATTCGTCTTCGGTACCAGTACCATTGCCATTATCACGGAAGTAAACATCGTTAGCATCAATCCATTCACCGGTCGCAACCCGATATTGTTTGACACCGGTACGATTGTTGACACGATATTGATCCGTTACCCAGCTAGAATCTTCGGACAAAGCACGATTTTGAATCGTCTCATTAGCGTGATTGTTCAAGGAATATGTTGGCTTTGTTGTCTTAGTTGTTACCACACCGGCATCTTGATAGTAGGTCCATCCATCTTCGGTACCTGAATTATCTTCATTACCCGTATTTGTCGATGATCCACCACTACTATGATGTTGGTTAACCATTATTGCACGCATAAAGGTAACCGTCGGATTTTCAGCATCATGATTTACTGTTCCATTCAATGAATCAAAATCATAAGCATAGTCAGCATTATCCGTTAATGGAACCGTAACTTTTTGATAGTAAGTTCCAGCTTTAGCAAAGTTACCATTCTTATCTACAACATCAGATAATTTATTGCCATCCTTATCGTAAAAGCCATCAAAAGTTGGATCTGATTTAATAAGGGATTTATTATCTTTACCAGTTAAAGTAATATCAGCTGGATTCTCAACAGATTTAGCTGTCGATGAGGTTCCCGTAGTAGTTGAAGCATCCTTAATATCAACACTTGGAGTTAAAACTGCAGCGGTGATTTTTTGATTAACAGTTACCGAATTATCATCTGAACTTACATAACCTGGCAAACTACTAAAGTCATAATCTTCAGATACACCTGCTAATAAACTAAATGTAACTTGACGATAATAAGTTCCTGGTCTCATGATCTTGAATCCAGAAGCATAATCTGATTTTTCACCAGCAGTTCCATCAGAATTTATATTGTAATATTCAGAAGAGAATGAAATTCCATGATTGTTTTTTTTATCAACTAAGCTATTTTTAGCATCTGTTAAATCATAACCTTCAGTCTTTAATAAAGCATTATCCTTGCCGCCAACTGTTACATTTACGTTCAAGTTCTGAATATTATCACCCTCGCTTGAATCATCCGTCCAGTTTACCTTACTACCATCATTTTTATTAACCGTAATTGGTTGAACATAAGTAATAGTACCATCTGGATTTTTAGTAATATTAGGATCACTGAACTCATAGTTTTCAGCAGATAAATCTGTTGGCTTAAATGTTATAGCACGGTAATAAGTTCCTGCTTTATCAAAAGTACCGTCTTTAACAGGAGTATTTAAATTGCTATCTTCATATACGGTATCAGATTTAACTTCTGTAGGGATAGATGTATGATTCTGATCCGTAGTTCTCATAACATACTTAGAACCATCAGGTAACTTATTGATAGGATCCTTTGCTTTAATTTCAGGTATATCCGCTGGAGCCACTTCAGAGACAATTGGCTTAACATCGATTTCTTGAATATAAATAACTGTTCCATCATGTACATGGGCATTCTTATCAGCAAATGTATATTCATCAAGTGAACTAGTAGTAGGGGTAAAAGTTACTGTACGGAAATATTTACCGGATTTAACTATTCTATTATTACTAATAACATCAGCTTTTTCAGAAGCTATGCTATTTAAAGCTGCATCAGAACTCTTATAAAGATCCCCCAATTGAACATTACTATCAATTACCGAATCTCCACTTTTCATTTTATAATCCGATGTTGAATTAATATTATCTGTTGTTGTACCAACCGTAACAGTCTTTGAATTGACTGTAATCGTTGCAGGAATAGCTGATACAGTGACCTTTTGCACGTAAATTATTGTATTGCCACTAATCATGTAGTTAATTCCCTGTTTCCCAGGGAAAGTATACTCAGTCGCCGCATTAGGCTGTAAATGAAAGACAACTATACGTTTATAAGTACCTGGAGTACTATATTTTCCATCTGTCACTGCATTTTCAGTTGTAGCTATCCCCATAAGTACATCTTCATCAGCAGAATCCGCATCATAGTAAGTAGTTCCATACTGAATTCCTTTATCTCCAACAATTGAGTTTCCATCATCTGAAGTTAAACCGTTATTTGTCTCAGCCTTATCATCACTTACATTAGATCCAGCCTTAACGGCTACAGGCTTACTGTCTAGACTTGCATTCACTTTTTCTACATCAATTTCCTGCAGATAAGTGACCGAGTTATCGTCATTAACTCTAACAAAGTTATTACCGCCAAAATTATAGGCAGTTGTGACATTTTCTTCCAAGGGAATTGTTACTTCTCTGAAATATCTATGTGCATTTGTAAAAATACCGTCTTGAACATCTACAGATTCCTTAGATTCCCTATAATCCTCGATACTATCATAATATTTCGTTCCGTATTTAATATCCTTGGTTTCATCAATGACCGAGACATCATTTGCCGAAATAGTACTATCAGCTAGAATATCGGAATCCTTAGTTAAAGTACCAGTTTTAATTCCTGTAACTGGGTTAATCGACACTTGAGCTGCATTACTAATGACATTTATAGATTGTACATAAGTAATCGTATCGCCATTAATTTTATAATCTTCATTTGCTATACCTGGTACAAATGTATTTTGATCAACAGCACCCTTATTTAAAGTAAAGGTAATCGTGCGATATAAAGTTCCCTGTCCACCAATTATTTGCCCGTCTGATGTTACACGAGCAGATTTTTCAGATGTATTTCCATTTAAGGCATCAGTAGGGTTATCATAATAGTCTGTTCCAAAACTAATTCCATCAATAGCAACGATTGAACCTGTACTATTTACTACTGAATCTCCAGTAAAATCATTATTTAAAGTACTTGTCATTGTTCCTGATTTAACATCATTAATAGAACCAACTTTTACAGTGGCTTGATCTTTACCTACCTTAATTTGTTGAATATACGTTACAAGACCTTTATCTTTATCTACTGAGCTTGCTCCTGGGTACGTGTAAGAATAACCATCTCCAGAAGCAACTTTAATAGTAATCGTACGATAATAAGTCTTATTTGCTTCAAAGTCAGTAATTGTTAATGGGTTATTTTCTTTGGCCGCATCATCTTCTGTAGAATAATAGTTTCCAATCGTTACATCATCGGAATCATTAAGAACCTTAGTTCCGTCCTTGTCGTCTTTCAAAATATATTCTGTTGTATCTGTTAATTGTCTACCATTGATATCGACACCATCAGTCGTTGTTCCTGCCAATACATTTAATTCACTATTGTTGAAAGTTGAGGTTTCTGCCGGGCTGACTGTAACGGACTGTACATATGTTACTGATTTATCATTTCGATTTGGTGAACCATAAGCATCTGAAAATGAATAATTGTTAAATGCTTCATCAGTCAAATAAAACTTAATTGTACGATAATAAGTTTTAGCTTTATTCAAAACATCGTTAGTAATATCTGTAGTTGGCGTGTTTAATTGTGGATCATCATAATAAGTGGTTCCCAATTTAATACCCTTGGAACCTTCACTTATATTAAGAAGTGATTCACCATTGTAATCAAAGCTGTTATTAGTAGTATCCGTTAACTTATCATCGTTTATCTTTGTTCCAATTGAAACAACCGGATTATCAATCTTCGGTTTAATACCAACGGCACTTATCTTTATTTGTTGTACATAAGTTACAGTACTTTCTCTAACATTAACTTGCACATTAGGATCTACATCATCAAAGGAATTATTAGATATTTCTTCTTTCGTTAAATAGAAAGTAATCGTTCTTAAGTAACTTCCTGCTTTTTCAAACGTTGTTCCATCCGAACTAACTACACCATCTACAGCATTTTCACCTTTTCCAGCAATAATAGCAGCTTTGTTAGCCTCAGTAGCATCTTCTTGATAGTACGTTTTACCAAAGCTTACTCCAGCATAATCGCCCTTTGTCGTATCAAGTAATGAACCGTCATTATTGGCCAAATCATTACCTTTTGTTACGGAATCTTCTGAAGTTGAATCACCAATATTAGCACTTGCAGATTTAATAGTAGGTACTGTTCCATTTTTAACATCTATCTCTTGAAGGTACGTAACAGTAGTATCAGTTCTATCAGCACTCAAATCTCCAGAAATATTATAATCACTGGTCTTTCCATTAGTTAACGTAAAAGTTAACTTACGATAATACGTTCCAGCTTTTTTAAATACTCCACCGTCAACTTCATCAGAAGTTGCTACATTCGTTGCGGCATCGTCTGTGTAATAAGTATCGCCAGCCGCAACATTACTAGGTATAGTATCGTTTCCATCAACTATCGTATTTCCGGTAGTATCTATACTACTAATTGCTGTACCCGTATTGACTGTAGGAGTAGTTAATTTTGCATTTAAACTTTTTCCGACAGAAATTTTTCGAGCTATTGTTAACATGCCCGTATTTTTGTTGAATGCATAATCAGTACTTTTTTGATCGTCAATATACGTGGTATACATTGCAATGGTACTTTTAGTTAAGGGATCTACTTCTCCAGAAATCATATATCCTATAGCTTGATCCGCACCAGCCGGACTAGTTCCATTACTGCCATCGCCTTTTAAATTATAAGATACAGTTTGATAATATACTCCCGGTTTTTCGATAACCAAATTATCCTTAAATTGATCATCGGATGCATTTCCTTTATCGGATAATTGAGGATCAAAAGTATCGCTCTTGGCATAATCTAAAGCATCGTCTTTATCAGTGAACAAACTTTGTCCATAAATTGGTTTCTCTGCAGAGGCTAAACTAGCAGTATACTTGGAATCTCCTGTATAGTTATCATCTATATACAATGAGTTGCCAGTCATCAGTGACGAATCAGACAATGTTGACCCCGTATGCAATGAAGGAACAGATCCATTAGTAGTTTTAATATCAAATTGACTTAAACTTATCTTAAAACTAAAGGTTTTTAAGTCATCTGGAATCCCCTGTAATGATGGATGATCATAAGTCCCATCACTTGAGGAAGTACCTTGGAGTAAATGAATAGTTATAGTAAGAGGGAACCTTATTATTCCATTTTTAATACCCGCTGATACGGAACTTAGGTCATCAGGAGTAGTAGTTTTTAATACTTTTCCACCAGATGAAATAGTCAAATAACCGTGAATGTCATAATAATACCAATCATTCCCTGGAGCATGGAAGTAAGATCTTGGTTGCATCTTATTCTGATCTTTTAATTTAGTTAAATATTCATCATTTTGAATATCGAATATATGTTGATAACTACTAGGATCATCCGAAGTTAAAGGTCCGAAATAAAAGAACCCCCAGTTACCTTCACCCACTAAATCATCAAGTGGGGACGTTATACTATCAGTTCCCGCAACATAACGATCATCAAATTGATTTCTGAATTTAGTCAACATTTCCAATGGAGTTTCATTTGGATTAGGAATTCCGGCAGCCTTAACTTGAACCATTGAAGTCGGTATCATCATAGGAATCACAACCGGAGCTCCAGCAGCTAAAAGTGCTACTGCAATTGCACTACCAATATATTTAACATTCTTCTTCATAGAAAAACCCCTCCGTTTTTCAAAAAACTTTAATTAATCTCAATAACATATATAAAAATTAAAAAAGTTACTTCACTTGAAGAATCCGAATGAAATAGCCTAATTAGCATAACGGCAAATCTTAGAAACATTCTAATACCTTGATAATAACACTTATTATGTAACTGATTACAAGCCTTTTATAACTTTATAAATAAAATAAATCATAAATATAATGTACAAACATCACTATGATATATAAAACATATCCAACAAAAAAGCCACTCAATTTTCAAATATCAAAATTGAGTGGTTTTATTATTTTTCATATGTTAAATATGCGATACCATTTACTTTTTTAGCTGTTACCAAGTTGAATTCTTTAAATTTAGTTTTATCGGAAAACAACGGAATCCCTTTACCCAAGACAATTGGAACGATGCCAATTTGATAAACGTCAATTAAATCACTGTTAACTAATGGAGCAATCACGCTGCTGCCACCGACGATCCAAATATCCCTTTTCGATGATTCTTGTTTTAGACCTCGAATTAAGTCTTCAACATCTTCATCAATGAAGTGGATATTTCCAACATCGTCCCCGGGATGTCTAGTCATAATATAATTTTCAAAACTATCATATGGATAATCATTGGGAGACAGCTTATTGGCAACTTGATCATAAGTCTTGCGGCCCATAACTACTGTATCGACATGTTTGACGAGTTTCTCATACTCACGATCTTTCGTTTCCCCCGAAGTAAAATCATTGTCAATCAAATAGTCGATATTGCCGTTTTCTTCCGCAATATATCCATCTAAAGTCTCCGCAATAAATAGAATAACTTTCCGTGCCATAACCCAATCCTCCAATCAGCTTTCTTAAACATAATTATATAGCCAATTGTAGGATTATCCGATAATTATTTCTTTACAATCTGTATTTTAATCTTTGGTAAAATGCAACGAATAATCAATATTCAATTTATCAGCTGACGTCTTAACAAATTTCTTAACTGTCGTTTGATTGTCAGGAGTATCATCTTTTAATTTAACCAAAATCAAAGCCTTATCGCTCTTATTCTTCTCAACTAATTGACCGATATAAACTTTCTCTACCGCATCTGGATACTTCTTCGTAATTTGACTCTTTAACTGCAATAAATTCTTATCACTACTACTTGTTGTCGTTTGAGTGGTACTGCTCTTCTCTTGGTCGACATACTTCTTGAAGGCATTGACACTCAAATAATTACCCTTCGAAAGTTGCTGGAATTGTAATTTATAATCGCCCAATTGATAGTCGCTCAAACGATTATCCAGACTACTAATTTCTGACTTGTTCAAATCATCCCCGATAACGACCAACTTGATTTTTTTATCCTCGAACTGTTTATTGACCACGTACAAACCGGGCAGTTCATTATCGATAAAACTTGTTAATTGTGTTTCATTGTATGTTTGTTTGACCAAAGTCGAAGCTGAGATCAAACTCGGAATTGTAATGACAATCGCCGCAATGATAATCAACACTTGATTTTTTACGGGAATTCCACTAGCACGGTGTTGTTTAAAATTAAAGACCAACGTTCCTAGCATCGTCGCTAAGGCAATGAAAAACGTGTTAATCAAGAATAAATAGCCGGCACTGAAAACTATCGACCATTTAAACTGACTTAGACCATATCCCACAGTCGATAATGGTGGAATCAAGGCCGTCGCAATCGCAACCCCGGGTAAAATATTGCCAGGGTCTTTTTTAGCTGAACCGATAATACCGGCAACACCACCAAAGAAAGCTACTAACACATCCCAAATGGCCGGCTGAGTTCTGGCAATGATTTGTTCACTAGCATCTTTAATCGGTGAAAGTGAAAAATAAATCGTTGCCGCAATCAAACCGACAATCATTTCAATCAAATAAACCATGACGGCTTTTCTCAATAGTTTCGTATCACGAATCCCGACACCGTAACCCATTCCGATGATAGGGTCCATAATTGGCGATATCAGCATGGCACCAATAATTACCGCCACCGAATTCATATTCAAACCAACACAAGCAATTATTGTCGCACAAAATAAGACCGCAAAATTCAACCAACTGAGATTGAGATTTTGTCGAACGTGCTGGTCAATAATATCCGACTTTAGTAGTTGGTCTTCTCCATCCATATCCATTGTTATCCCTCACAAATGTTTAGTTAGTTTTATTTTATTACATTCACGAGAATATTAAAAAAGGAATGCCAGTAAAGACATCCCTTAATCTTAATTATTTTCTTTAATAAATTGCGCGGCTTTACGTCCTTGATGAACGATACCAGAAATAGCTGTACCTGAACCTGGATAGTAAGGTCCAATCCAACCACCGGCATTCAATCCAGCGGCGAACAATCCACTAATTGGCTGGTTAGCGTTATCCAAAACTTGGCAGTTAACGTTGATCTTCAAACCACCGATAGCACCAAGATTAGCTTCTCTATTTTTATGTACGTAAAATGGAGCGGCCAAAATTTGAATTCCTGTTCGACGACCAAATTCTGGATCTTTACCAGTAGCAGCGTTAGTGTTCCAAACATCTAGTGTATTTTGCAAGTTAGCTACCGGCACACCAATCAACTCAGCCAAATCTTCAATTGAATCAGCCTTTTGAACGTCGCCTTTATCCAAATCTTTTTCCAACGATTCTTGATTCCAGACACTACCTTTAGCAGAAAGTGATTTCTCATCAAAAATCATGTAAGTTGATCCACCGAGTTGAGCTTCTTGTTGGAAAATTGCCCGATAAGTATAAGCGTATGTAGCATCTTCACAAACGAAACGTTGACCTTGACTATTAACAAAAATCGAAGGCATCGTTGGAACTCGATCATCAGTCGCATTACCGGTCTTGTTATCAAAATCAATCGTTCCACCCATACCAGCAACAGCGGCACCGGCCATTTGGCCCATCTTGATTCCGTCACCAGTATCAGTCACAGTTGAAAGACAAGCGTGGTCTTGTAAGTCGTGATATTGTTGAGCATTCAAGTCGTGAGCTAACTCTTCATTGTGATCGATACTTGCGGTAGCCAAAATCACACCTTTGTTAGCTTTGACGTAAATATCCCCGGCTTTAGTTTGTGCTACAACACCTTTAACTTCTTTAGTTCCAACAACTTGAATCAAAGAAACTACTGGAGCTTGATACTTGATTTTAGCTCCATTGTCCAAAGCGGTCTTTAACAAAGCTTGAGTCAAAACAATTCCTTGACCCATGCCGCCACCGCCATCATAGACGTGAATTCTATCGGCAAAATCTTCATCTTTAACGTAAGGAATGTGGCAGTGACCATAAACTGAACTCCATTTGATTCCTTGATCAGCTAGCCATTCGATATTCTTAGGAGCACCGTTGGCTAAATCTTTGACTAATTCAGGATTAACACGATTTTCTCCAGCAGCTAACCACAAATTGGCGTGCTTTTCAGGAGTATCATCTTGATATTTGGTAAATTCTTTTTGGTATTTAGTTCCAGCAGCTTGAATAACACCACCAGAATAGTTAGTTGTCCCACCAGGAACTCCGGCTTTTTCTAAAATCAAAACTGATAAACCATCTTGAGCAGCTTGTGCTGCAGCAGCTAATCCAGCCCCACCTGAACCAACTACAACAACATCGGCTGAATCATCAAATTTCAAACCATCACTGTAATAAACTGGTCCTCTAGCAGGTGAAGGTTTAGGACGATTGATTGATTTATCCTTGCCACCATCAGTTGGTGCTAAAACATTAACGTCCAAAGCATCTTCTTGTGATAGCTCGCCACGATAAACTGCCAAAGCTTTCTCGACAGCTTTCTTAAAATTACTAGTACTGGATGAAGCACCAGAAATGGCATCAATATCCTCAGTTTGTCCAGATGTCATTTGGTTTTGCATACTTTCAATCGCTAGTTTTCCAACTGTGTTAGGAGCGATATTGTCACTCTCAACTTTGGAAATCTTTCCGTCTGTAACTGTTACGATGGCAGTTACTGGTCCATGGAAACTTTGAGCAGTTCCCTTGAATGTTTGTACATTACTCATAAGCATCATCCTCCATTTTATGTAATCGATTACTTAAAATGGTAGCATAACTTTTCTTTATAGTGTAATTGGCATTGCTAAATTACTCACAAAAAAATAAGCCTCAATAATTGAGACTTATCGAAATAATTATATTAACCCATGAAATCTTCTACAAGATAGTAAGTACCATTTGAGTTATAAACTCCAAGACCTACTTGAGTCATATGTGAATCCATCAAATTTGTATAGTGACTAGGTGCATAGTCTTCGGCTCTGAATGCTTCCATCAAACTTTCAGCCATTTGTGCAGGAGTTCCTGTATAACCCTCAGCAATATTTTCTGCTTCATAACCTCCGCCTGCTGGGAAAGCTGAAAAACAATCACCACCACCTGGTCTTTGGTGACTAAATTTAGTTGAAATTTCTTTAGCGCGAATTTGAGCTGTATTATCTAAAGCGGCTGTTTGTGTTACTGGCGCAATTCCCTTTGTAGCACGTTCATTATTGATTGATTTTAACAAAGCTGCCTGGATACTAGCAACATCACTCGTCGATGTAGTATTATTCGATGTTTGGTTATTATCAGTAGTTATACTATCTTTCATCCCCAAATATCCAGGGAATTTAACATTAATCGTCATCGTATCAACTGGTTTATTAACTGTTATATGATCAGCGCTGATAAAGTCGCCCAGAGCAACTTCATAATAAACGTTCCCGTTAACATCTTTAATAGCTCGATCAACTTGCCATTTACTACCATTTTTTAGAACACGGTATTTTTGAACATCACCTTTAGTTTGTGTGAAGTACATTGGAGCATCACCGTTAACGATAGTACCAACAGCCATTGAGTCATCCTTTGATGTATTGGTATTTTCGTTATTGAAATTCTCATCCTTAGAAGCATCGTGAACATTGAAATTACTACTAATACCAAAATCCGCTACATAAGTTGGTTCTGGTAAAGCCATGTTAAATGACATCTTTGTTGCATCAGCGTACTCATTAGTTGAAACTTGAGCAAATAGTTGGCCATCTTTATTAACGATATATTTACCAACGATCCAAGCTGAATTTTTGGCTAAAGCACGACTGGACATTGCACCATCTTTACTGTTGTATAAATTCAATTGTGTTGTGGTTGTTCCAACTAATTTATTAGATTGAGTCTGACCATTTAAACTCGAATCACTAGCACTTAGATATTCGTCAGTTGCGACTTGGTACATCGTTTGATTGTTGATCGTAACGATTTTCCCAACGGCCCAAGCTGAATTAGGTGCTAAGGCACGGTTAGTCAAAGTTTGTCCCTTGCTGTTGTAAAGTAATGCGATTGAACTAGAGTGAACGGTTGCGACTGTTGAAGCCTGTGCTTTAGTTTGGTTAAACATTGCTGCTCCAGTAGTAGCTACTGCCAATGCGGCAAGAACTGCTGCTGATTTTCCCATAGAAAATTTCATGATATACTCTCCCCTATATTTTTTTGATTATTAATTTAATCACGTCATTAAAAGTATTCAATAAAAATCTTAATTTTGGAATATCATTCGCTATCGATAGCTGGCATTCTGTTAGCAGTATCCTGAACTAATTGTTTCTGATCTGCTGTTGAATAATATTTTGAAATCAAATCATCCAAACTAACAGTATGATCAATCAGTTCAGCAGTAGCTGTCGATTCTGCATCAGGATCTTTAGTGAAATAGTGGATTGTATCACCATCAATTGTATAACCAACATTTGAAGCTGAAGTCCCGATACCAATCCAATATTTTCCGTTAGCAGTATAAACTCCTAGTTGACTTTCTTGAGAGACATCATCACCTGGCATAGCTAATTCGTGCACCATAACTCCAATCATTTTTGGATCAGTAACCGTTTCTTTGTTGGAAGAATCATCTGTCTTTGTATCAGAAGTATCCGATGAAGCATTTGAATCAGCCTTATAATTGCCGTCAACAATAGCATCGAAGCTTTCCTTTACCTTAGTATTCTTCGTTTCAAGCAAGTTTGGTGTACCATCTCGACTCTGATCAACTAACGCGACTGGTTCACCATCATGAAAGGCGAAGAAATACGTAATGTGATTTGGAAGCGGTGGTGTAGTGCCATCGTAATTATAAATAGCGACCACATTGTATGAGTAATTTCCTTTACCCGTTTTACTCCAACCTATAGAACTATTTGTTCCTTCAACACTAACTTTTGATAAATCATCCGGATAAGTCGTTCCTACTGAAGTTTTCAATGAATCTGTCCCATTGTATTTAACATACGATTGTTTCATTGTTGGTGCCCACTGATTAATAAAGCTTTCTAATTGCTTATCTTTAGTATCATTCCACAAAGCAGTCGACTTTTGATCAGTTGTGCTTTTCTTTTTAGTTTTTGTCGATTTACTTTTAGTTGCTTTAACCGTAGTTTTCGGATGCGATTCATCTTTTGAACTATTTTGATTGCCACATCCTGATAACATCAAAGCCCCTAAAAATAAAGTTGCGACTAATCCTAATTGCTTGATTCTCATCTCAACTTTTCCCCCTAATTCAGACTTTCACGTCGATTATACATCCATCCCCAGTCGTTTAAAAAGTACTAATATAAAAAAAATTATTCTCATTCAGGAATTATTGGTCAAAAAAAATACCTTTGAATTTAATCAAAGATATCTTTTAGTTATTTGAGTAATTAACTATTTTTTTCTCCGGCATTCTTACCATAAACGATTTCTTGAACGTTCTTAGCGATTTCCGCAATTCTTGAGAAACCACTCAACCCACTTTGATTGTGTCCATCAGTCATGATAACAAGAACGTATTTTTGACCGTTTGGTAAAGTGACAATCGCTGCATCATTGTTAGTATCATCAAGAAAACCAACTTTATCCTGAACAGTTGTACCGGAATTGGCCTGTGCTACACCAGTTGGAATTCCTGTTCGATAAATTTGCTTGCCCATGAGATTGAGTAACTTCTGTTGATCCGATGAATTCTTAAATGAACCTGTTCCGTTTTCCAAATCCCTTAACAATAGTTCCAAACTATAACTGGTAGTCTGAGCTGCTTGTCCTTCTTGGAAGACATTGCCGTAATAGCCTTGTTTTTTCAAGTAAGAACTGATTGTATCAGCACTATAATTATTAATTTGTTCTTCAGCGAAATCATTTTCACTATTAACAATCATTTTTGTGAAGCCAGTATTATTATCACTAGTCCAACTAAAATTGCCTGCTTGTTTTTGACCCATCAAGAAAGCTGATAAGTATAACTTGTACGTACTAGCAGCCGTTTTGACCGTCGAAGCATTGGATTCAACTTCCAAACTTCCTTCTTGATAGACTTGATTGTACTGACTATTAGAATTACTATCGTCATTTCCTAAATTGTAAAAACTGACACTAGCTGTTCCGTCGTCAGTCACAGTATTTAAATAGTTAGTTAGATTAGTTTTGATAATTTTACGTTTCTTTTTAACAGCTTTAGTTACTTTAGAATTGTCGCTACTACTTATCGAAGCTTGTGAATTGTTGTGATAGTAACCAAATCCGACAACTAATAAACAAACCACTAAAAATAAACGTAAGTATTTTTTGCGTCTTCTCTTTTGAACTCTTATGAGATTACCTCATTTCCTCAATTACAAATCTTTCAGTAATTCCATTATACGAGCCATTTTGAGAAATAATTTATACGTTTTCTTTACGTTATTTTTACATTCGGGCGTTTTGTTATCGATTTGCAATAAATGCGAAAGCTTATTTTACCAACGTCTACGATCTCGTTCGTTTTTATTCAAATGACCAACATAATCTCTGGAATCTGCAACATCATCTCTAGCATCATGAACTTGGTGTTTTGCCTCTTTGATATTGTCGCTTGCACTAGGTAAAAAGAATGGTTTCTTTACATGTGTCGAACTACTTGTAGTTTTTCCACCAAACAGTGCTTTAAATACTAATACAAAGATGAAGAATCCTATAATCCATTCAATCCCTGCTACAACTACGCCAAATAGGTATTCCACTAAAGAAATGAGCCAAACAATTATATGCCAAATAATTATGATTCCAATAATGACCAGAGCAATTATTCCAACTATTTTTAAAATTTTTTTCCAATCTATATCTTGCTTCTTCAAAATGGAAACCCCTTTTTAAAGACAATTCCATTTATTGGATAATTATTTTTCTATTTCATCAGAATTCTTAGAAGTTTTAATTTTCCTATACCGCTTTGAATGTGGAACTAACTTCTTAGAAACCTTCAAAACTTTATTAGCTCCCATTGCCGTACCATGACCAACTTTATTAACTAAAGCTTTGGCTGAATCTTTTCGAGATTGTTTCTTATTAATGGAATCCTCCAAGATTTTTTTACTTTCTTCCAAACCCTCGGCATCAAGATAATAAACTTTTACAAACCCACCCGCCGGCAAGACGGTTTTGGGTTTGGGGACAGTTTTCATAACAGTATCAATTTTAGTAGTTGCCAATTTAATATCTGGATCAACCTTTACAAAAGCATATTTAAGACCTACCGAATCAAATAAATCTTTTGTCTGATCCAAACTTAAGCCACTGATATCTGGTAATTTAATATCAAATTGGTGGCGTTTATTACGTTCGTCTATTTGATGATTAGTAACTTCGGCTGTGGAACTGATTATATTGCCAGCAATGTCTATTGTTTTATTTAAGGTCTTACCTAGTTTTGAAATTCCTTTGGAATCTGTTAATTTATCTACTGCTTTAATGAATTTATCCACTTTACCGTCTTTCGCTGACATAACCGTTTCCATCCTTTCAAAAAGACATAACATACTATATTTAATTTTAACAATAATAACCGAAAGCAGAATAAAAAGCATCCCCGAATTTAATCAGAGATGCTTTTAATCTACGGAATATTATTCCCACTCAATAGTTGCGGGCGGCTTAGAAGTAATATCATAAACTACACGGTTGACGTGATCTACTTCGTTTACGATTCTTACGGAGATCTTTTGCAAGACGTCCCAAGGAATCTTAGCGAAGTCAGCTGTCATACCGTCGATTGATGTAACGGCACGGATACCGATTGTGTAATCGTAAGTTCTACCATCACCCATAACACCAACTGAACGAATACCTGGTAAGACTGTGAAGTATTGCCAGATTTTTTCGTCTAGGCCGTTTTTAGCGATTTCGTCACGAAGAATCCAGTCACTATCACGAACGATTTGTAACTTGTCTTCGGTAACTTCACCGATAACACGAATTCCAAGACCTGGTCCTGGGAATGGTTGACGCCATACTAATTCGTGAGGCATGCCTAGTTTTTCACCTAGTTCACGAGTTTCATCTTTGAACAATGTACGAAGAGGCTCGATCAACTTGAAGTGCATGTCTTTTGGAAGTCCACCAACATTGTGGTGAGATTTGATTGTTTGAGCAGTACTTGTACCACTTTCGATAACGTCAGTATAAAGTGTACCTTGAGCCAAGAAATCAATTCCATCAAGCTTTTGAGCTTCGTCATTGAAGACTTGGATAAATTCGTTACCGATAATCTTACGTTTCTTTTCTGGATCAGTTACGCCAGCAAGTTTATCTAGGAAACGTTTTTGAGCATCAACTTTAATGATGTTCAAACCAAACTTACCTTCCAAACTGTCCATAACTTGGTCGGCTTCGTTCTTTCTTAGAAGACCGTGATCAACGAAGATACTTGTTAATTGTGTACCGATAGCTTTGTGTAGCAAAACACCAACAACAGAAGAATCAACACCACCTGATAGTCCAAGAAGAACCTTCTTGTCACCAACAGTGTCACGAATCTTTTGAATTTGTTGATCAATGAAATCATCCATTGACCAGTTAGCTTCTGCGCCACAAACGTCAAATGCGAAGTGTTTCAAAATTTCTGAACCGAATTCAGTATTTCTAACTTCGGTATGGAATTGAACACCATACATTTTACGTTCGTCATCAGCGATTGATGAAATAGGTGCATTTTTACTTGTAGCTACTACCTTGAAACCAGTTGGTGCTTCTTTAACAAGGTCACCATGACTCATCCAAACGAATTGCTTTTCTGGTAAGTCTTTGAATAATACAGCGTCCTTATCAGTAACTTCAATATCAGCACGTCCGTATTCACGGTTATCAGCTGATTCAACTTTTCCGCCAAGGTTATAAGACATCAATTGCATACCGTAACAAATACCTAAGATAGGAATACCTAGCTTGTAAATGTCTTGGTCGATTGAAAAGGCATCCTTGTCGTAGACACTCATTGGTCCACCAGAAAGGATAATACCTTTAGGATTGATTTCTTTAACTTCTGCAGCAGTAATAGTGTTTGGTAGTAATTCAGAGTAAATACCAATATCTCTGATACGACGAGTAATCAATTGGTTATATTGACTACCGTAGTCTAGAACGATGATGCTATCAGCATCAGGCCATTGCTTGCTCAAATCAATTTCCCCCATTTTTTTATTTATTCTATTGTATACGAAATCACGTTCCATGTCATATATTGTATACGCTTAATATTTTCTTAGGTAAATTTTATTGATCTGATGGTCCTCAGATTTGTGTAAAATCAAGTCCGCGCGATTCATCGTTGGCTTAATATAATCACGTAAATTTGGATAATTAATCGTATCCCAAACGTTCTTAGCCATATCCATCGCTTCTTTTTCCGGCATCTGGGTAAATTGGTAATAGTAACTATTGGGATCATTACGTGCCAAATCTAATAGCGTTTCAAAACGATTTAAGAACCATTCTTCAATATCATTCACTTCAGCGTCAATATAAATTGAAAAATCAAAGAAGTCACTGACATAAATCTGTTCATTCTGAGGTAATTGTAATACATTTATCCCTTCAACGATTAAAATATCCGGATTGTCTGTCTCTTCGTATTTTCCCGGAATAATATCATAAATGTTGTGTGAATAAAGTGGATACTTGATACGACCACCTTTAGTTTTGACATCACCTAAAAACTTCAAAAGTTTTTCCATATCATAAGTTTCTGGAAAGCCCTTTTTATTCATCAAATGACGTTCCTTCAAAATCTTACTAGGATACAAAAATCCATCTGTGGTCATTTGCGAAACTTTGTATTGCGGATAAGCCCGCTCCAACATTATTTTTAATAATCGAGCCGTGGTACTCTTTCCAACCGCTACTGAACCGGAAACACCAATGATAAACGGAACTTTACGAGCATCTCCACCTAAAAATTCAGTTTTTAACTTGGTCAACTTGCGATAATTTTTCAAATAAATATGAAGTAAATGGCGGATTGGCGCATAAATCGAACGGACATCGTCAATTGAAATCTCATCATCTAACGACTTAATCTTACGCAATTCTCCATCAGTAATCGCCTGCTTAGTATATTCACCGTGGAAGTTTTCCCATTGCTTTCGAGTAAATTCATCATAGTTAGCTAAACTTTGCATATTGTCAAACCTACTTAATATAATAATTAACTTTTATTAGATTTCTGGTATTCTAGTATAGTATAGAACTTTTTTGAAAAAGGAAACAATATATGAAGAGAATAGTATTATTTGGGGACTCGACCATGATGGGTTTTCGTGATGGCAAAGCTAGTGATATCTTGGCTAAGCGCATCCGAAGGGACTTTCCTGGTTATGAAGTCATTAATATGTCGATTTCCGACTACAAGACCAATAATGCTATGACACGTGTTGATCGAGTTAAACGTCTGAATCCTGCCGTTGTGATTTTGGGATTTGGCGTCAACGATATTTCGACAGACGATGAAATCAAACCTGGTAAATTTGCGGCCAATTTGACCAATATAATAGAAACTTTAGGATCAAGCAAAGTTATTTTATTATCTCCTCCTTATATTGACTGGATCAAAGATCCTACTAGACCTTGGACCCGCCAATTGCAATTCGAGTTGGTAACAGAACATTTGAGCAAGCAACTAGACGTATCGTATATCGACTTGCTACATGACATGGCTAATTGCGATAATCTTAATGACTTGCTACAAGCAGACGGTTTGCACTTTACCAAGCAAGGTTATAGCCTCTTAGAAGACGAGTTAATACCAGAAATAAAAGCCACATTAACTAACCAGTTAGTGTCGAACTAAAGGAGCACTTTATGGATTTAAATATTCCTCAAAAATATTTTATTTTATCGTGTAACGAAAAAGGTAGTATTCGTATTTTTAAGAATACCAGACGTCGTGCTTATTTAGCCGAAAGTTCATTCTTTGATTTAGCGCTAAATGACATTATCGATTTGACTGACAACAGTGTCATCATTAATAAGGTTTTGCCGGATGACAAAAAATATTTGAACGAATTTTTCCAAATTATCAACAAAAATCAAGGTAAAAGCGTCACTCACGTTTTGCGAGCCATGGCTACCAACGAAAAAATCACTCGAGCTATTTATAATGAAATCGGTGATTCTTTAGTTGATCAAGTCGATGTGACTAAAGCTGTGACCGGATTAGTCTTCAAAACTAACAATTATTTGCCTAACAGAAACGTCAAACGTGATTTAGTTTCTGACTTGCGTAAAGAAATCCTGACGGCTGATAAAATTTCACCTGAAGCTTTCGCGCTGTTAGCTACACTTTATGGCAACCATGATTTGAAGTTTTACTTCTCACAATTTGAACAAAAACAACTCAAAGATAAGATGGGATTGTACAACGAAGATCCTACTTATGAGAAGTTATTTGAATTATCGAAACGTTTGAACCGCGTTACTTTGACACTTTTGAGTTAACGGAAAACTAAAGGCATCCTCTTGTGAGGGTGTCTTTTTTTATAAAAGGAGAAAATTATGAATTTCACTCGTCTACATTACTTTTGCGACGTCGCCCGTCTACATAGCTTTTCAAAAGCTGCCGATGAAAACTTCATATCTCAAACAGCTATCAGTCAACAAGTCGCAAAATTAGAAAAAGAACTTAACGTCACATTGATTGACCGTAATAAATTACCAATCGAATTAACTAGAATTGGCGAAGTAGTTAATCGTCGATCATTAATAATCCTTGAACAATACAGTGTCTTAAAAGGTGAAATAGCCCAATTGCGTCAAACACAAAATACTCTGACGGTGGCTTATCCTAACGGTGCTGTGGAACCTGTCGAACAACTAGTTTTACCTAAAATTCAAAACGTCGATGATTTAGAATTGTATTTAGTCAAAAGCGATTTAAATGATATTCAAGATAAATTACTAAATCAAACTGTCGACTTAGCAATTACTTTTGATTCAGAAATCACTGATAGAAATCAATTAGCCACCATTAATCTTGCCAAAGGAAATTATGACGTTGTGGTCGGAACTAAACATCCTTGGTATCAGAGATCCACTATCAATCCTGAAGATTTGCTCAATGAAAAAGTCATTTACGTTGCCAATCGTCCAAATACCAATTCATATTTAAAAATGCGTGATCATGCCAGACAAGATAATGTTCCACTTAATATAGTTGCGACCGTTTCCGATATAGATACTGCTTTTTTACTAGTCCAGTTAAACAAGGGAATTACTTTTATGCCTGATTATAAAAGAATCTCAAGTGAATTTAACAACCTTCATCGTATTCACATAAAAAACACGAAACATACGTATAAAATTTGTTTAGCTTGGCGAAAAAATAATACCAATCCTGATTTACAAAAAGTTATTCGTCTATTTCATAGTTAGAAGCATTCACTTATACCATACTTCAATTCCATGTTGGATATTGTTAATTTATTCACATAAAATGAACTTAATAATTAATCAAAGGTGGTATTGAACTATGGACAAATATATTTTTACTGGTGTAGATGGCAATTTCGGTGGTATAGCTGCAGAAACAGCCATTAAATTACTCGACAAGTCTCAACTAATTTTCACCGCTCCTACTGAAAAAGGAATTGCAAAATATCGTGATCAAGGTTATGAAACTCGCGTCACTGACTTCAACGATCCTGACGGTTTAGCCAAAGCCTTCCAAGGGGCCAAAAAAGTATTACTCATTTCCATGCCTTTCGTTGGTGAAAAACGTCGTCAAGCTCACAAAAATGTTGTCGATGCTTGTGTTGCTAGCGGTGTACAACAAATCGTTTATACTTCTTTAGTTAATTCAACCGACCCAACTAATCCAAGTATCGAAAAACTAGATCATGCTTGGACAGAATCTTATGTTGAAAATGCCGAATTGGATTATATTTTTCTACGTAATTCTCAATACGCTGAAGCAATGATTACTAACTACTATACAATGGCAAAAACTGGTGTCCTAGCTAATAATCAAGGCGATGGTAAGATGGCTTACATTTCTCGTCAAGATTGTGCCATTGCGGCTGCCTACGCTATGGCTTCAAACTTGGAACACTCAATTTTAAACATCAACGGACCAGAATTAATGACGATTTCTGACTTAGTAAATATCGGAAACAAAGTTAGTGGCAACGATGTTAAATACCAAGAAATTACTGATGAACAAGATTATGAAGTCTTCGATAAAATGGGTGTTCCCCGTACTACCGACGGTAAATTCAAGAAAGACAGTTCTGCTCCCTTCTCATCAGATGGTATGGTAACTTTTGGTAAAGCTATTCGTGAAGGTAAAATGGGAACTTTCTCTAAAGATTTCTTCAAATTAACTGGTCAACAACCACGTACCGTTCAAAATATGTTTGAAAATTCTGATGAATATCAAATCGGTGCACGTCATTCAGTTGATGCATAAAATTTTGTGAGGTAGAAAAATGAATGAATTACAAACAGACATAGTAGTCATCGGTGCTGGAGCCTCAGGAATTGGAGCTGCTCTTGCCGCATCAGAAAAAGGTGGAAAAGTTCTTTTACTAGAAAAAGGTGATAAATTTGGCGGTGCCGGTATGTTTGGTGCTCAAGGATTATTCGCTGCTGGCAGCAAATTACAAAAACAAAATGGTATAAACTACTCCCCTAATGATGCTTATAAAGAAATGCTTAGTTATACCCATTACCGTTCTAACACTCGTTTAACAAAGGCTATTATCAACAAATCAGCCGACACAATCGATTGGTTAGCAAAAAATGGTCTACAAACAGAATTAGTAAACAATACTCAAGAAGTTCATCAAGAACATCCTCGTGTTTATCATCAATACATTGATAAATTCGACGGTTTTCAAAAATTGATGAATAATTTCACTAATAATGGTGGACAATTATTAACCAAAACTGTTGTTGAATCAATTAATTATTCAGCCGATAATTTAATCAAATTAATCATCAATCAGGATGGCGACAGTAAACAAATAACTTGTTCTAAAGTGATTTTCTCCGATGGTGGTTACGTTGGAAACCAAGAAATGGTCGATAAATATTTAACTATCGACAGTAAAGATCTATACAGTATGGGTGAACGTAAAGCTACCGGCGATGGTATTAAGATGTTGACAGAATTAGGTGCTGACAACAGTGGCCTAGGTGTTTTTGAAAATCACGCTGCATCAGTTGTTTCTAAAAATGACCCTAAGTGGCATAACAATACTATCTTCTCCTTAACCAATTTACCTTTCTTGTGGTTGAATCGTCGTGGCGAAAGATTCGTTAATGAAGACATCGTCTACGACTTCTCCTTGTGGGGTAATACTACTTACACTAACGGTGGATACTATTATTTTGTACTTGATCAAAAAACAATCGATTACTTGAAGAATAATAAATTAAATTGGACTGATTCTTTTGAAAGAACTTTCAAGACCCTTTCACACGATCCGATGACTCATGCCGTTGGTCCTTTTGAAAATATTGATTCCGACTTACAAGAAGCCATTGATCAAGGTGCCGCCGTTTGTGGTAAAAATATTGCAGATCTAGCTGAGAAATTGAATTTTGACCCCACTATTCTTGAAAAGAGTTTTGAACAATACAATCATGTCGTATCTGAAAAAGATGATAGTGATTTTGGTAAAGATTCTGAATTTTTGAAATTTAATGTTTCGAAAGCTCCATTCTATGCCATTAAAGCTCAATCAACTACTTTAGGTACTATTGGTGGAATCTCAGTCGATGATAAACTACACGCTTTAAAGACTGACGGACAAATTTTACCTAATTTATTCGTTACTGGAAATAACGCCAGTGGTATGTATGATACTTCTTATCCAACTCTTGAAGGTATCAGTTGTGCTTTTGCTTGGAATTCTGGTCGAATTGCTGGTGAAACAGCCGCTAATGAACTAAAAAAATAGAATTACTCTCTAAATAGCAAAAAAGAAGTTAGTTGCAATCGCAACTAACCTCTTTTATTATGCTTTAAAATCACCATGGATAACGACTTTCATACCGTAAGGTACATTCTCATAGACCCACTTACAATCGGGCACAGACAAGTGAATACAACCATGTGATGATGGTTCTCTACCTAAAGTCTTGGCAATTGACTCGACGTAGTTTCCTTGTTCATCAGTTGGTGTTGTATGGAACAAATACTCGCCATGATTTAAAAATGAAACCCAATAATAAGCACCCAATTTCAATGGTTGAGTATAGAAAAATTCTCCACGTTCACCTTGAACATGATAAGTGCCCTTTGGTGTGGCATCTTTTTTACCAGTTGATGCGTACATCTCATAAAGAATTGTTTTACCTTCTTTGATATACATTCTTTGTGTTGCAATATCGACGTCGACAAAGGCATCTGGATAATCTGCTAAATTAGGATAGTCCTTCTTTTCTGAAGCTGTATTATAATCAAAATCCTTCAATGGCACCATATCTTTGTCATCTTTGACGTTTTTAGGTGAAGGAGCTTCTTTTTTAGGAGCCTTTTTCACTTTAGCTGAATCCTTAGCCTCAACTTTGACATCTTTAGTTTGATTAGCAACAGCTTGGTAACCCCCGTACCCCAAAGCTGCGATAAATAAAACAATAATGGCAATTCCTGATATTTTTTTATAATCCATATTTTATCCCCAAACTCGTAATAACATAATTAATATTATTACATGGTGTATAAAAAACATCAAGAGAGTCTAGAATACAATTCCGACAATAAAAATACCTATTAGACTCCAATCTAATAGGTATTCTTTGAATTTATTAAGCTTTTTCTTCAATCTGGTAATACTTCTCTGGTACTCGTTGCAATAACTGTGACAATTCACCGATCGAAGTAATCGTCAATCTATGCATAGCACGAGAAGCAATCGTATAAACTAACTGTTGCTCATCTTCATCGAATTTGTCCTTTGAAGCATCCCACATAATAACCGCATCGAATTCCAAACCTTTAGCTAAGAATGATGGCAAGACAATCGTACCAGTTGCTAAACGTTGGTTTTCAGAGCGAATCAAAGTTGATCTAACACCTTGCTCACTTAACATCTTATGCAAATGATCAGCATCTTCTAAGGTTTTAGCAATGATAGCCGTTGTATATTTATGTTCATCATTAGATTTGATTTGATTGATAACTTGTTGAACCGATTCTGCTTCTGATTTTGCTTGCCAAAGGTTAGGCAAATCACCATTTCGATTGAATGGTTCAATTTTTTGTCCATTCGTCAAAATTGCTTTTGTAAAGTCCGTAATTTGTTTTGTCGAACGATATGAATGAACTAATTGCACCACTCGAGTTTCATCGGCATCGAACAAACTTTGGGCTTCGGAAAGCAGAGTTTGACTATTTTTCTTGGTGAAAATCGATTGATTCAAGTCACCTAGCATTGTGTAACGAGCTCTTGGGAACTTGTACTTCATATAGGCTAGTTGGAATGGCGTGTAATCTTGAATTTCATCGATAAAGACGAATTTCATTTCCAATTCACCGTGTTTGCCGGTTACTAAATCATACAAGTACAAATATGGACTGAGGTCATTCATTGAAATTTGCTTATTATTAAAGTTTTGAATAAAGTCTTCGACATACTTTTTCCATTGTTCTTCAGTAATACCATGTTTTTGCAAATCAACAATTTTAGGTACAGCCTTCAAGAAATTCAAATAGTTGGCCGCTACATTCAAGAAACGTAAGTGTTTGATATATTTATAAACACCTTGCATCATAGTTGTGACAATCTTTCGAGCCAAGAATCTTCTTTCTTCATCGCCATTTTTGAATTCTTGATCAGCTGTCACATAAAGAGCTTGTAATTGTTCTTTACTCAAGTTTTCGATTCGTTCAGAAACCCACTTGGAACGCATTTCTGAACCAATCTTACGACGCAACATTTTAACTAGTCGATCGACTGTCGCATCCAAACGATTACCAAGGTTGTATTGTGGACCGTAACTGTAATAAATCTCTTGAATTTTTTCCTTAGGAATGAAGACTTTGCCTTGGAATTTAATATCCTTGAAGGCCATCCCACTTTGTCCTAGCAATTTGCTGTAGTTAGTCATAATTTTGAAGAATTCAAGGTCAGAGACAAATTTCCCAATATTCTTGCTCTCTGTATCAACGACAGTTTCAAATTGTTCTGAGAGTGTTTCTACACTTAAATTAGGCAAACGACGAGCTAGGAATTGCTTATAAGTCATTTGAACCATGTTTTGTTCACCCATTTCAGGCAAAACATCTTTGATATAGTCATTAAATAATGAGTTTGGTGAGAACATAACTACTTGACTAGAAGTCAATGTCCCACGATATCTATATAGCAAGAAAGCAATTCTTTGTAAGATAGCTGAGGTTTTACCAGATCCGGCAGCTCCTTGAACGAACAATAACTTGGATTTCGTATCACGAATGATCTTGTTTTGTTCACTCTGAATAGTCTTGACGATACCCTTCATGTGGGTCGAAGATTTACCATCCAAGACTTCTAGTAACATTTGGTCCCCAATAGTTTCTTGAGTATCAAAATAGGCTTTGATTTTGCCATTTTCAACTAAAAATTGACGTTTTAAAAATAAATCAACCGATTGCTCACCATCTGGAGTTTGATAAGTAACTTCACCCAATTTTCCATCATAGTAAATTGAAGAAATTGGTGCTCGCCAGTCATAAACTAAGAAATGATCTTTTTCATCAGTAAAAGAACTCAAACCAATATAAACTGATTCTCTTTTAGGTTCACCCTTTTCTTGGAAATCTAATCGGGCAAAAAATGGTGTCTTTTCCAGTTTCTTTAAAATATCCAAACGTTGACGTGATTGTTGCCAACTGTTATTTCTTTCATCAAGCATTTGTTGTTGTTGATGAATCGAAAGTGCCGCATCCATCGAAATTGAGTCGCCACTGACACCTAAATGGATGTCATCAAAAGCATCATTAATAACTTTTAGATCTTCTTCAGCGACGGTAATGTGTTCTTGAAGTTTAGTTTCAGACTTCTTGATTTTATCAACCACATCATCGAGATGTGCCTGTTCAATTTGTTTTTCATCTAATTCACTAACTTTAGATTTATCTGTCATCATAACAACCTCTTAAATTAAAGTTATATAATGTTACCATTATTGACTAGCGATTTCAAAGAAGAGCCGTTATGACAACAAAAATACCACAATGAATATTCCATCACTGTGGTATTAATTATTACCATTATTTATTTTTTCTCAGCATAACTATAGTAATAAAAACCAGCCACAAAAATTAATCCACCGATGATATTACCTAGATATACAGGAATAAAGTTTTGAAGGAACAATCCCCAAGTACTGCCACCCTCAAAAATCGCTGCGGGAATGATAAAACAATTAGCAATACTATGCTGGAATCCTACTGCCACAAAGATCATAATAGGAAACCAAATTCCCAAAATCTTTCCGGCTGCATCTTTGGCTCCAAAGGATAACCAAACAGCCAAGCCGACTAACCAATTACAGCCGATACCAGAAATCAAAGCTGACCCAAAACTAGCATCAGTCTTAGCACTAGCAATACCTATCACCGCTTGTTGGAAAGGTTGTGCATGCGTCAATCCCACCACGTGACCAAAAAAGTAGGCAACAAAAATTGCACCGATAAAATTAAACAATGTAATTACCAACAAATTTTTCAAGTAATCTAACAAGTGAGCTTTTTTATCGAATAATGATGTTCCAACAGCCATCATATTCCCAGTCGCCAATTCGCCACCGGCTAACAAAATCACAATCAAACCAATTGGAAAGACTGCTCCACCGACTAAGGCCTTGATACTGGCTAAATCTTTGGGAATCGAAGCCGTCACTCTCACGTAAGCGAGAAATCCTAAAGAAATCATCGCCCCACCGACAAAACCTAAAATCATTTTAGCTAACAAAGTCTTTTTCAACTTGTTAGTTCCTGCATTGATACTCTTGTGTAAAATTTCTTCCGGAGTAAACATAATTAATCCCCACATTTAGATTTGGTGAATTAAAAATACAGCATATTACGAACAAGGTCAATGATTTTCCCAATAATAGTTCGTATAACACGTATGCATAAAAATAACGCAAACCGATTATGATTTGCATTATTTTATTTAACTATTTTTCTTTTTCGATATTTGAATATTCCAAATGCAGCAATAATTACACCGACACCGGCCAAAACAAATGGACCCGTGCTTCCACCAACTGCCGTGATAATTTGCATCCCTAATTGTGGTGTTTTCATGCTAATTTTTTGTCCTGCCATTGATGTAGCATCCAAATCCTCATAAGGAATTCGACACTCCATAATCGCATAGTCATACCCAGGACCAACGAATCGGTGAACGATTGCCGGCGAATTGACTAAATTTCTATCGCCATTACTCGTATCTTGCAACAAAACCTTAGTATTCTTATTAGGTTTAATATCCCAAGCATTCTTAATATAAATCGTATGTTGACGATTGCCCACTGTTAATTGATAATCAATCGTCTGAAAAGGATAAGTATCCTTGTGGCTCTTCGACATACTGACATAATAATAAATATATTTATCATCAGCCAATAAAGAGGCCTCTTTCACAGGACCATAATCATAGTAAACATCGTGTTTTGGCTTATCATCCCAATCCGCAAATTTACCATCAATTTTAATATTAAAATCGTCCGTCGCAGCTGACACAACTGTTGGTTCAAACGACATCCCCACGCCAAATAAAATCATTAATGTGAAAATTATTTTACGCATATTTACCTCTTTTTATTCCCATATTAAAGATTGGTCTATACTAATTAAAAGGTACTATACAGGGTAAAAATAAGCAACACAAAAAGCCAGCTTTTCAGCTGGCTTTTAATCAATCGATCATCATTAACCGATCAGCGTCTAAGATTTTAAATTCATTATTACTAATTTTTTCGATCATACCCTGTTTAGTCAATGATGTGAGTTTACGACTAATAGTTTCAGGGGTCGTTCCTAGATAAGTTGCGATATCTTTTTTCTTGAGAGGTAATTTAAATACCTCTTGATCCAAGCCGGCACTAGTTTCTAGTAAGTAATTAGCTAAGCGACTTTCAACACTGGCAGTCGTTACTTCAGTTGTTTGTTGCTCTAATTGAGCAATTCTTTTACCTAAAGCATTGACCATATTGACAGCCATCTCGGGAGTCTTTTTCATCAGTCTTTGGAAATCTCCTCGAGAAATCTGACAAACATCAGTCTTCATCAAGGCTTGAGCAAAGCTATTGTGATCACTGTTAGTGAACAATGCTGCCTCGCCATCGAAATCACCTGTTTGCAAAATTCTTAACATCTGTTCCTTACCACTAGCAGCCATTTGGAAAACTTTTGCCTGACCATGAGCCACGATGATCAATGAATCAGCTTCATCTCCAGCAGAGAACAAATACTCGCCGGTCTTATAGTGATGGTGTGTCACCAAAGTTGCTATCGTATTCTTATCATCTTTAGATAAATTATCAAAAATTGAAACTAATTCAACACAATCCTCAGCTGTGTGGTCATGCGCTAGTTTTGCCATTAATTATCGCTCCTTAGTCAAAGTCCTCATCGTCTTCTTCTTCAAAGCCTTCCTTAGCTGACTTGCCAAGAAGTGCTTGATAGATTCTGATTTGGTGGTTATTGAAACCTAACAATTGAACCAATACTTGTTCCATGAAAGGACGGTCTTCTTTTTGAGCTAACTTGATAGCACGAGTTACGAACATGTTATCAGTTGTGAAGTCATCAACAACAGTTTGAAGCATATCTTCAGCCTTCAAATACTTGTTCTTACCGTCTTCTTCAATCATAGCGTATTCAGAATATTCTTTCATAGTTGAAGGAGGTAATTCACCCTCGTCCAATAATTCATCGGCTATCTTATCATACCAAGCATTGTTTTCATCAATTGTTTGATTCAAAACAGCCTTGTAGTTTTCAGCGTTGGCACCTTTAACGAACCATTTGATTTGGTGCAACTTGATATTCAATAGGAAATGATTAGAAACGATATGTCCTGTCATTGCCCCAGCTGTTGGTTTGTGGTGATCGGCATCTGCTTGTTTTTGTTCTGCCGCAAACTTTTCATCGATTGTTAATTCTGTCATTATGCAAGCTCCTTAGTTTTAACTTTTTTAACTTCGTATCCTAAATCTGTGATTACAGTTGATAGGTCATCACCGGTAACTTTACTTTGATCAATATCGGCTCTAACTTTACCAGCATTGAAGAGGACCTTAACGTTTGAAACGCCATCTTGATTTTCAACTGCTTTTCTAATCTTTGTCATACATGATGGGCATGTCAATTCGCCTAATTGTAAAATAACTTTTGCCATAATTAATTTCCTCCGTATTTCAAATATCTTTGTTCCTTTAACTTACAAATACTATTCTAATTAGTTTGCTGGACTAACAACTTGATTTGAATCAAGTTTTGAAGATTTATTTCCAATTAATCTCATTGCGTTGAAGATAACTACCAAAATACTAATTTCGTGAACGAACATTCCACTACCCATATGGATAACGCCAACGATCAAACCTAATAATAGTAAAGCAACAGTTCCAACCGCGATAATGATATTTTCTTTAGTATTAGCAACGGTCTTCTTGGATAAAGTATAAGCATGTGCTAAAGCATCAAAACTTGATTTAATCAAGATAATATCAGATGTTTCAATAGCAACATCAGTACCAGTACCCATTCCAATACCAATATCTGCAGTAGCAAGTGAAGGTGAATCATTGATACCATCACCAACGAAAGCCACGGTACTACCTTGTTCTTGGAACTTCTTAACAAATTCAACTTTGTCTTCTGGTAATAATTCAGCGTGAACTTCATCGATTGGAAGTCTTTGTGCAACACGTTGAGCGGCAATTTTGTTATCACCTGTCAACATAACTACTCGTTTCAAACCAGCATCCTTAAGAGCTTGAAGTCCCTCTCTAGCATCTGGTCTCAATTGGTCATTAACACCAACGACTAAACGTAACTCTTGATCAATTGCCATCAAAACAACAGAATCTCCATCATTCATACGACTATCGATTGCTTTTCTTTGTGCATCAGAAATCTTTACATTGTTAGCTTTCATCAAACGTTCATTACCAACCAAAATCTTGAAATCATCATTTTGACCAACTAATCCTTGGCCCTTAACAGTATCTAATTCAGGTAATTTTGGTGTGTTAGTAATTCCTAAACCATTAATATATTTAACAATAGCTTGACCCAATGGGTGATCAGAAGTTTTTTCAACTGCTGAAAGTAAACCTAAATCTTCATTCTTATCTTTACCAAAGTTATCGATATCAGTAACGGACATCTTCCCAGTAGTCAAAGTACCAGTCTTATCAAGAACTAGAGTATCAACGTGTGAGAAAGTATTAACGGCGTTTCCACCTTTCATCAAAATACCATTCTTAGCACCATTACCAATTCCGGCAACGTTAGAAACTGGAGCACCGATAACTAAAGCACCAGGGCATCCTAAAACTAAAACAGTGATAGCTAGTGGGAAGTTTTGAGTAAAGATCCAAACTAAAATACCAATGATTAAAACTGCAGGTGTGTAATATGTAGCAAATTTATCAATAAAACGAGCGGCAGGTGATTGACTATCTTGAGCTTCTTCGACTAATTCGATGATTTTACCGAAAGTAGTATCTTCACCGACAGAAGTTGTTTCAATCGTAATAGTTCCGTTGTCGGCGATTGAACCAGCGAAAACCTTGTCGCCATTACTCTTTTGAACGGGTGTTGATTCACCTGTAATTGAAGCTTCATTCATGTAGCCAGTTCCGTCAATAATCTTTCCATCAACAGGAATTTGGCCACCTGGTTTAACTAAAACGTGATCTCCTTCGTCCAAATCATCAACGTCAACAGTTTCAGTAGTACCGTCGTCGTTGACCAATTCAGCAGTTGTAGGAGCCATTTTCGTTAAACTCTTAACTGAAGAACGTGTCTTCTCCAAAGTTTTTTGTTCGAGGTAATTACCAAAGAGGAATAAGAATGTAACAACAGCTGACTCTTCAAATTCTCCAATGATAAAAGCCCCTATAACAGCAATCGTAACTAGTAATTCAATACTAACGACTTTATTTTGCAAAGCAGTAAATGCGTGCAATGCAACTGGGATTGCCCCAATGATACTAGCAACAATCATGAAGACTGTGGCAATAGTTTCAAAATGAAGCAAGTAACTTGAAATCAAACTAAGTGCAATCAATACGGCGATTGATATGGTCATCTTATTTTGATGTTTCGAAATCCATATATTTAATTTTGTCATTTCGCTTTACCTCTCTCTTAACTTACAAGACATATTCTAAAGGGTAAGCGGGATTAAAAAATTGATGTGGGTCAAGTTTAGGAAAAAGATTCTTAGTTTTGATTTTAGTTTTGGTTTTGGTTAAGTATGCCGTCGTCCGCAAAAGCCCTGTGATTGGCTGGAACGCTGCCGGCACTATTTTGAGCTTTTGCATGGCCCCAAAGACGCAAAATCTCAAAACTAGGCCTTTTACTAAGCAACAAGTTGCTAAGTAAAATCTGGCGGCTGAGCCATCACGGGGCTTTTACTCCCGACTAGAGTCCGATTTCTATTTGGATAGAATTAGACACATACCTTCTGAATAACTACTCTATTTCTTTGTAGCATTACATAAAAAAAGAAGATACTACCAGAACCACAGCAATATACTGCAATTCTAATAATATCTTCTATTAATTTTCTGAAGTTATTTATATAAAGATAGAAATCACTATCTAGTCGGGAGCGAGGTCCTGAAAAATGCTCAGCCGCCAAATTGTCCTTAGCGATTTATCGCTTAGGACAAGACCAATCTTGGAAACAATCCCCGATTTTGGGATTGGTTTCAAGTTGTGTCGGCAGCGTTCCAGCGTTTTTCAGGGCCGAACGGACGACGGCATGCATCATAAACAATACCTAAAGTACATTTTTCCGATGCTTAGGACCGGGATTAAGATTCCACTTCAACAATCGTCTAATTTGCTGAATTGAAGTTTTCCATTCCAAAGTTGCCAAAATCAAGAACACTGGCAAAAATTGAATCAAATAACGACTTCTGCCACCTTCAAAGATCAGCAAGAAAATAAAGCCACCGACTAAAGACAATCGCAATATTTGTACGATTTTTCGATTATCTTTCCATGCGAAGAAAATCAATCCTAACCAAATACACCAAAAAATCTGGGTAAGGAAACGGAAGTCTCCAACATTGTTACCATACAATAGTACAAAGTTCTCCAATTTTCCCTTGAACCCATGCTTATCTGGAGTGTATTTACTAGGTGCCGAAATACCTTCACGTAGCCAGCCAAAAGTTCCATCAGAAGTATTATTCTTTTGCTTTACAATCAAAAATTTAATGTAGCCGGTAAAGCCCATTTTGTGCAGACGTTTCTTGATGGATTTAACTGAATAATCGATTCGGTCTTTTTTATTGATCAAAATAACCATCTTATATGAATCTTTAGCATTATAACCACCGGTTTTAGACAATCCCATATTGATGAAGTGAATCATCGGTTTAGCCCGGAAAGTATTAACATGAATATACGTCTGATTGTCAATTATGTGGTTGATTTTGTAGTAACTGCCACCAACACTGAGAGCAAAAATACTTGTTACTAAAAATAACCAGAACCAATGTTTTTTGTTTTTATTAAGCAAACTAACTAATTCAATAATTATGATTGCTATCATCGGCACAATTCCAGATGGTTTGATAAAATACGTTGCTCCAACTGTGAGACCACCTAAAATAGCAAAAATTAATTTCAAAGCTTTGCCCATATCTGATCGAGCAACGATGACATAACAAAGAATATAAAACGCCACGAATGGCAAAACCCAAGTATCTGTATATGGAACAACTATTGCGGGAAAAAGTGCCATCCACATAGCTTGAAGATACAAAAGAATCGGAATTTTGGATTTGTCTATCACAAAGACAGAGCCTATATTGAACAGCGCTGCTAAATCCACCATAAAAATGGTCATAAAATCAAAGAACAACCATGATGTATGGTGAAAAATCAAAGCGATTTGGTGCTGTAACAACAATAATCCCAAGTTATTAGGGTTAACGCTGAAATAACCAATAATATTGACGTCTTTGGTATTCGTCAAAGCAGCATGAACTGCTCCAACATCATCGTGAACGCCATAGTGAATCAATGAAACGAAACCAATTTGCAGTAAAATCGCCACTATAAAACAAACTGTCGCTGTAATCCAACTTCGATCAACTAAAAGCCACAGTAAAAAATCTCTGACTGAATGATTGACGTAACAAATAGTAAATAACGCTCCAAATATCAGTAACACTATCGTCGTAAAAGCCGTTGTACCAATTTTGGTAATCGGATTATCCCCCAGAATCAAATTGGACGATGTCAAAGCGAAAATAAACGTAGCCGTAAAGAAGATATAAAAAATTATCTTTATAGCCCGATGATTAAATTTAAATAACGTCTCTCTCATATATTCCCTCAATATACTTCTTTCTATATATGAATAGAGTACAACGTAAGACTTTTTTTATAAATAGCCGGAATTATTTACTTTCTCTTTCTAACAAATACCGTTTCAAGCGAGGATAAATTTTATTAGCAATCGTTTCCGCAATGATAAAACCAATTGCCAAAGACATCCCCACAGTCAAAGCTTTCACAAATCCATAGGCTGCCAAGGCGTCTTTTCCCAAAGTAAAATTCTTCATACTATCATACAAAATAGCCCCCGGAACTAGTGAAACCAAACAAGGTACGTAAAAAATATTAACTGGTGCTCGCACTAAAATAGCACATAAATTTCCCAACAGACCAATCACGACTGCTCCCAAGAGGTTGGACATAATTAGACCATGATTGATTGATTCAACGAGAATATAAACTATCCATGCCAACGCTCCAACAATTCCTGCAGGAACAAGAGTCCGCCGTGGATTATTGGTAATAATACCGAAACCAACGCTAGACAAAAAGCCAAAAATAAAGCCATAAATCAATTGCATTGCCATGATTAACCTCCCCAAATTGTGTGCATTAAAATTTGTCCGACGATCACACCGCTACCGATAGAAATACCCGACATAATTGCATCCGTTGCTCGAACCAATCCAGAAATTGTATTTCGTTCAATAATTTCTCGTAGAGAGTTAGTCATTGGCACTCCGGGAACTAATGGCATCAAAGCACTGATAATAATATAGTTAGCGTCATGAGCAATTCCGATATCACCTAAAACATTAGCGATAAAACTGATTGCCAAACTTCCTAAAGCTACTGGTATATAAGGAGTTTTATTGTGATGTGCTACAAATTGGGAAATCAAATAGCCAATGATACCTACGAAAAAGGCGATAAACAAATCACCCCAAGTAGCTTTAAACAAAAGCATTGGTGGCATGGAAACTAATCCTGCCCCGATACATTTGACCAACCAAGAGAAGTCTCTTGATTCATGATCGACTAATTGCACTTCTTTTTTGAGTTTTTTGAAAGTAATCTCATGTCTATAAAATTGTCTTGATAAAGTATTGATATCATCTACTTTTTGTAAGTTGAAATCGCCCACTCGTACTTTAAAAATTCTCGTGGCCGCATCTTTTTCCGAACTAACAAAAATACCAGTCATTGTCGCGTGACAAACAACCGGTAAATTGGCAGCTCTTCCAACATATTCAACTGTATTTTCAACTCGAGCAGTTTCCGCTCCATTTTCTAGTAGAATCGTACCCACTTGACCACAAAGAGTGACAATTTCTGTTGCTGTGATTGTCTCCATGCTGGCTCCCTCCAAATGGTAGATTTTGTCTTAATAAACTATTATTAACATATTCTAATCTAGAAAAACAGTTTTTGGATTATTTTTAATAATAAAAAAAGTAGATTCATTTTCATGAATCCACTCATTTTTGCAAATCATTTTAACGTTTCAAAGTTATTCCTTTTAACAAAACTAGCCACAATAAAACGACTAGACCAGCTATGACCAAAACGATATCAGTTGATTCACTACCGGTTTGTGGCAACGTGGCAGTTTTTGATTTATTGTCTTCATCTTTAACCGTCTGTACATCGCCAATATTACTCAAATTACCTAAATCAGAAATTAAACCAGAAGTATCATCTGAATTAGAACTAGAACTATCTAACAAACTAGATAAATCGGAAGGGTTTAAACTCCCAAAATTCAAATCGAAGTTTAAATCTTTATCCAAACCAAAATCCGGAATGTTTAAAGAAATATCTCCTGGAATCAAATTACTCAAATCAGTTAGTTTCTTAATTGGAAAATCAAAAGTAATATAGTTGCTGTCGCCTTCACTCTTGAAGGTTAAATTAAATGGTTTTTGACCATTGATGGCATTGATTTCAAAAGCAGTATTACCAAATTTCTTAGGATATTTGATTGTTGCTTCTACATAATAAGTTCCATCAGAATTTTGCATGACCTTAGCTGTATTAGTGAAGTAAGGTGAAATCAACGAACCGTCACCATTATTTTTAGAAATTTGATACGTCAATTCTTTCAAAATAGTCTTAGGCATTTGATTATCAGTTGAATCGTTGGTGTCAGTGTCATTACTATCTTGAGTGGTATCATCGTCATCTTCATTTGGGGTGGCAATGATATCATTGTCAGAATCATCACTTGCTTTAAGATCATTCAACAATGTCTTAGCATCATTAGCTGTGTTAGTAACATTATTCTCTGCTCGAGTAATTTTATTGAGACTATCAGCCAAAGTTTGTGAATTTGGATCATCTAATGAACTCATATCGAATTTGAATGTAACATTTTGCTTATCAACGTTTAATACCAACAATTTAGTTTGCACCGTTGCTGGAATATCTTTGTCCAAATCATTCAAACTATCAATTGTAAAACTAATTTGCAGATGATTATTATCCTTTGATGTAACCTTAGGCGTTTGATTATTAATAGTAGAAATTGTCAAACTACTGATATTACTGACACGAGCAGTCATGACAACTTTATAAGTCCCATCATTATTAGGAACTATCGTCGCACTCTTAGTAAACAAAGTATTCATCGGTGACAAAGTATTGGAATTTTCCTTATAAACTTCATAATTAATTGTTTTATTATCGCTATCGTTTGTATCTGCTTGAACTGTTTCTTCTAATACATTGGGTGAGCCCGTATCGTTCAGACCTACCACACCAAATATTCCCAAAAGCATCCCCACAGACAATAGACTAATTAAAACCTTTTTCATCATATCGTCCCCTTTAACATATACCAATTTTATCATATTAATATCTTTCTCTGGAAATAATAAGACAAGTTTCTCAAATTATCGAATTTATTTTCATTAGAAGTATTAAAGTAGCATTATAGCTTTATTTGAAATAAACTAATGGATAGATATATACTTATACTTATTACATGCAGGAAGGTGACTTTTTTATGAAACAAGGGACAACAATCCTAACTCTCGACAACGGATATCATTTGTGGACTAATACACAAGGACACGGTGACATCAAACTACTTTGTCTCCACGGTGGACCTGGTGGTAACCACGAATACTGGGAAAACTTCGGTGAAAAATTAGCTGACCTTGGCGTACAAGTTACAATGTACGATCAACTTGGCTCATGGTATTCAGACCAACCCGACTATTCTGATCCAGAAATTGCTAAAAAATACCTAACTTACGACTACTTCCTAGAAGAAGTTGAAGAAGTTAGACAAAAATTGGGACTAGATAACTTCTATCTCATTGGACAATCATGGGGTGGCGCTTTAGTTCAAATGTACGCTGCTAAATATGGTCAACATCTAAAGGGTGCTATCATCTCAAGTATGGTCGACGAAATTGACGAATACGTTAAGAACGTTAACCAATGTCGTCTTGATACTTTAGGTCCTGACAAAGTTAAATACATGCAAGACATCGAAGCTAAAAACGAATTATCAGATCCAACATACCAAAGCTATGTTGACATCCTAAACGCCGAATATGTTGATCGTAAACAACCAACAGCTATCAGACACTTAATTGATACAATGTCCGTTCCTGTTTACAACACATTCCAAGGTGACAACGAATTCGTTATTACTGGTAAATTAAAGGATTGGCACTTCAGAAAACACCTTAAGGAAATCACTGTTCCTACATTATTAACTTTTGGTGAACACGAAACAATGCCTATTTCTACTGCTAAGATTATGCAAAAGGAAATTCCACATGCACGTTTAGTTACAACTCCAAACGGTGGTCACCACCACATGATCGATAATGCTCCTGTTTACTTCGATCACTTGGAACAATTCATTAAAGATGTTGAATCAGGTAACTTTAACGACTAACAAACTTAGATTGGTGTAAAGTTCCGTCCTCCATAGCAAAGAAAATTTGGCGAAAACGTTGTGGGCACGATTTTGAGCTTTTGCATAAACCAAGTGCGCAAAATCTCAAAACTCGGCCTTATTCTAAGCAACAAGTTGCTAAGAATAATCTCACTACTGAGCCAATTTTCTTTGCTATTCCGGACTAAATAGTGATTTTCAATTTTTATAGGATCAACCAAATAAGCATCTATTCAGATAATAGTTAATCGACTATATCTGAATAGATGCTTATTTTGATTTTGTATTAATTTGAATAAATAATAGATGCCATTATTCAGTCGGTAGTGGCAGCTTTATGGATGCTCCAGACGACGATATCTAACAATAACCTAACTTAATAAAGAACCTCTTTTTGTTTTGCCTAATTAGTTTTAATATATTTTCTCCACTTGAGTCGACTCAACCAAGTTTGTTGGGCAGAAATACCATGCTTTTTTGAATGCTTAGCATAATCGCCATCATCATCCAAAACATAGGAATTTTCAGTATCTTTAGAAAAGAGCTTAACAATTTTAATCAACTGTTGTTTAGGCTTTTCCTCAATAATTGGAACAGCTAATTCAACACGACGTTCTAGGTTTCTCGTCATCATATCAGCTGATGAGATCCATACTTCAGTATGCTCGTTGCCAAATTGAAATTTAAAAATCCGACTATGTTCAAGCAATTGTCCCACAATACTTTTTACTCGGATATTCTCTTTTGGACCACAGAGACCTAGTTTCAAAGAACAAGGTCCTCTAACAATCAATCTAAATGGTAAACCAACTTTGGCCGCATCGTAAATGGCATCGATTATGTCAATATCAGTCAATCCATTTACTTTCATGAAGACTTCCCCTTGTCCATCACGCAAGTATGCCTTGGCTGCTTTTTTTATATTGGCAATTACCATATCATTAATCCCATTAGGTGAAGCAGTCAATAAATTATAATGAGACTTTTTGCCAGTAGTTAAATAATTAAAGAATTTAATAGCATCATTAACGTAAGTCTGATTACTTGTGAAATAACTAATATCCGTAAAACCTTTTGCCGTAATAGCATTATAATTACCAGTTCCGATTTGAACGTAACCAGTATTATCAGCATGCAAAACCATACAAATCTTTGAGTGTACCTTGTTTACCTTGTCACCAAAGATTACTTTTACGCCAGCTTCTTTAAGTGTTTTGGCAACTTCGATATTGTGAACTTCATCGAATCGAGCGCGCAATTCTACAACCGCTGTAACGTCGATTCCCTTAGCTGCGGCTTCCTTTAGTAAGCGTAACAATTCTGAATCTTTTTCAGTTCGATAAATAGTAATACAAATTTTAGTAGTTTTAGGATCTTGGACTGCGGCATTCAAATATTCGATGAAAACATTGAATGAGTCGTATGGATATTGCACTAACAATGATGAGTGACTCAAATATTCTAGGATGTTATTCGAATCATTCCAATTCAATCCATTAAAAGGTTTATTGACCAATTCTGATTGATCACGGAATTTTTTATAAAAAATATTCAAAAATTTCAAATCAACTGGACCGGGTATTTTATAAACACTCTTTTTATTCAATTTCATCAATTTAGAGAAGTATTTACGACCCTTTTCTTCATCTTCGTCCGAAAATTCAATTCTCATAATTTCCCGTAAATCTCTAGTGTCAACGTAATGAATCATTTTTTCAAGATACTCTTCATCACTCATATCTTTATCTAAGAAATCATATGGTTTGTTTTGATCGTAAGTTGCTCGAAAGACCATAATCTTAGAAATTTTGTATTTTCTAATTAAGTCTTTAAACATTGCACGCATTACATCTTCAATCAGAATATAACGACCAGCAACTCCTGTTTCCAATAAACGTCCTAAGTCCTCAGGAATAGGACAAGTATAAGTATACTTAGGTGTTTCCATTAAGAAATAAAGATTTTTTCTAAATTTATATTCTTTGGAAAAGCGTTGCATATCCAGACGTGGCAAAATTTTCTTTGTATAAAATTTCTTGACTGTTTTCTTCTCTGAATCAGACAAGTCTTTATACTTTACCAGTTGAAAAATACCCTTATCAGCTGCTTCCTTCATCAAAGCATCATAAACTTTATATTGTTCAGAAATATTTCTTTTGTTTAGTTCATATTCCCGATCCAATACGCCTTTTCCAGACAATCCTGTTCGTTTATCACATTTATTTTCATCGACTAAATTATGAATATTATGAACTCGCACGCGGAAAAACTCATCCAAATTATTCGATGCAATAGTCAAAAATTTTAATTTTTCCAAAAATGGAACGTTGGGGTCGTAGGCTTGATCAATAACTCTTCTATCAAATAAAATCCAACTTAAATCCCTATTATAATATTTATCCTTCATATACTTAATAACCCTTCATTCCTAATATTTAACTTTCATCCCTCTGCTCTTTTTTAAATGATTCATAGTCGTATTCGACTTGCTTGATATAGCTATTGGTAAAAGTCATCAACGAGTTAGCAATATCAGCATATTCGGCTCCAAATCCAATGATCAACGGATAGTTTGGCGAATGAGAATGGGCTCTGGCTAATAAAATGACACAAACTTTCACGTAATCCTCAAACGATTCAAAGTCCAACTTATCCAAATTAATTGATGATTTCATATCCTTGAATTGGCGCATATAAAAGCTGTATTTCTTCGTATCAAAGGCACCCAAAAATGGATCAGATGCACTTTGAAGAATCAATTGACTATTAACGATATTTTGACCCTGACTGACTTCATCATCAGAATACAATTTATCATCATTGTAAATTGGCAATGCTTGTTTAGCCTGCAATACCAAATAGTTACTATCCAAATCTTGTAACAAAATTAAATAGCATAATGTTCCAACGCTACCAACACCCACGCTATGGCGTACGATATCAACAATGTCGAAATCTTCCAAAAATAGTCGAACGTCGCTTCTTTGACCTTTTTTATAGTTTTTATATCCATCAACTACGCTCTTATAATCTTTTTCACTGATATGTTGCGTAACTGGTTTATTTTCCACAAAACGTCTGGCTCCAGTTGCATCAACTTCAGTATACTTTTCGATAACTAATTTTGAATTGCTCTTTTGGGCTTTCTTGATACTTTTGGCAATCATTTTATTGAAAGATTCTTGAAAATATTCTTCGTTATCCTTCAATTTGCCAAAGATTTCAGTAATATTTTGCAAAGTGTTAGGCAAAATAAACCGTTTCATTTCTGAAATTTTCGTCATGTGACGCAAAGTATCAAAATAAGTATCTACCACTGTTAATAGGAATTCTTGAACGTCAGTTTCTGGAAAGCCATGTGATCTGGCAACTATCAAAGCACTGACCAATAAGCGTTTTAAGTCATATTCCCAATGACCCAAATGGGCTTCATCAAAATCATTCATATCGAACAGTAACTGTCCCTCAGAAGATCCATAAAAACCGAAATTGCCTAGATGAGCGTCACCACCAACCAAAACTTTGATACCGCTGTTTTCATTTCTCGACAAATCATAATGCATGACGTCAACCGTTCCCCGAAAGAAGGCAAACAATGACTTAGACATTCTTTCCCGTTTGACCGCCAAAAGTTCTGGCACTAATAGTTTGTTCTTGATGTTTAAAATCTTATGAATATTGCGTTTCTTTGGTTCAAATTGATTGAACTTATCCGATACAGTCGTCGCAAAAAAGCGGCCTCTGATGATCAATTGTTCAGTACTCTTGAAAGCATCAGTATCTTGATAAGTGTACGGTGTTCGATGCATAAGCTCATCTCCTCAAATTTATTATACAATAGCTTTCCTAGATAACGATTATCTGATGTTATTTTTTTCATTAAAGTTTACTATAACAAAATATATTTTTTAAGTATGGCTAAACTGTGCTCGTATTTATAAAAACGATAAAAAAATAATCCTGATAGAACTATGACTAAATCTAATTCTATCAAGATTATTTCAATTCGCCACTAGCCAGCAACGTCAACATTTGAATCGTGGCTGGATAATAATCCTTACTACGAATTGGTGCAGTAAGAATTTTTTTATACCGATTTTTCAAAGTTTGATTACCTAATACTTCAGCGGAATAAGCCACCGGTGCACAGAAGGCTTCATTTTCATATGTTTCCATCGGCTTTCCATCCAAAGTATAGATAGCAGTGATATTCTTTTTTCTCGCAAAGAATCTATCAATTTTAGTTACCACGCTTTTACTAATCTGACTATGATTCAGTTGATAATCGTATGCTACCCGCCATGGAATTCGACAAGCATTGAAACCATACTGAGCATCATACTTAGAAGCAATTTGATTGGCTTTAACGGCTTTAATATTTAAATTATTACCACTGACTACTACAAAATCAGCCATCAAACCAGTCCGATGCTGACCGCTTAATTCTTGCAAAGTCCTTTGACTATTTTGCATAGTTTTTGTCCATCTACCATCTTTGGTATAACTGGCAAAATCACGAAAGTAAGCTGAGATCAAATCGGAAGTTCTCACAACGTTTTCATTCTTTCCGTGAGCCCAGTTTCCGACTTTAGGTAAAGCCGTTTTAGGATTGATTTCACGTTTATAAATGTCGTTTAGCAATTGTAACGCTAATTCATGGTAATTAAGCTTTCCATTACTACCCCATTTTTTATCAGCCAATATCAAAGAATAAGCTATGTCCAAATCACCATCCGTCGCACTCGTTTTTTCAGCTCTAGTACTTGTCATCCTTTCACCTTGTTGATTTTGTCGCCAAGCCATCAAAGAATTTTGAGAACTGATTCGATGATTTAAATAGTAATTAGTTAACTGATCAAAAGTTTTTTGACTGCCAAATCCTTGTTGCGCAGCCATCACTGTAATTACCATTCCATATCCTTGAGCCTCAGAAAGGGTACGATTTTTACTACCATTGTTGGTTTTGACGAATTTTTGAATTTCATTCCCCTTTAAATAATATTTTTTCCAAATTCGATATTGCGATTGAATCTTTTGGGAACTAATTCCAATCTGCCGTTCTTGGGATTGGGTATTATAAATTGCAATGCCAATAGCAAAAGTAACTAGAATTATTAACCCACCGATCAACCATTGATATTTATGCCGTCTGAACACAAAAATCACTCCTTAAAAACGCTGAGTTTTATACCATTTAGTATTATTTTTTCCAGTAACTTTATCGCGAATAATGTCCCAAACAGCTACAAGTGAAACTACGATGAATAATTGTGCATAGGTGAAATAAGATACTAACGTATACATGAAATTCTTAACCGTTTCCTGCCCATAATCGCTAGCTAAAGCAATATTCATTTGTAATAAGTACAAAAAGAACATCAATAGCCAATTAACCATGAACAAAATAGACATCGGAGTCCCTATAGCAACTATTTGATGGACCTCTGGGAAAAATCGCTGGATTCCAGCAATAATGAGATTAGATAGAAAAATAAAATTGGAGACAATTATCGCCAGATTGAACCAAAAGAACGTACAGATATAATAGAAAACTTCTAGTTTAATACGCCATGGTGTATGGTCAAAAAGATGACCTATATTGTCCATAATCACCTCATAATTACCTCGAGCCCAACGCTTACGTTGATTATAATAGGCAAATAAAGTCTCTGGTTCTTGTTGAAACGCTTCTGCCCGATGAGCTAGAGCAATTAATTTTCCTTCACGCATCAGACTAAACGAAATCGCGGTATCTTCTGTCAAAGCGCCATCATTCCAACCACCGAGATCTTGAACTACCTTTTTATTAATAATGAAATTTGTTCCAGGTATTCGTCCGATTTTAAATAATTGCCATAAACCAGTGTGTTGAATTCGCTGCGTATTAACGATTTCCAAATTAATACAACGGGTTAAAAAATTTTGTTGGTAATTACGAGTCTTGTTCCGGCCAAAAGCCGCTGCATAACGAGTAGGATTTTCCAAAATCTTTTCAACCAAAAAGTACAAAGCGTTTGCTTCTGGAGCTGCATCGGCATCGTATACTGCCAAATATTCACCCGTAGCAACTTTTAGAGCATCATTTAAAACGCCGGCTTTGCCACCAGTACCAGTACGTTCAATCACTCGAAAATTACAGTTTTGATATTGTTTTAAAGCCATTAATTCACGAACCTTTTGAGCTGTTTGATCCTTACAATTATCAGCATAAACTAACAATTCATAACGATCCTTTGGATAATTTAAATTCAAAACAGCTTTGACCGTATCTTGAATCACGAGCTCTTCATTGTGTGCCGGTACAACTAAAGTAACTTTGGGATAACGTTTTAAAGCTGGTAAATTATCAACATCGGTATGTTGCATATGTTTGAAAATAAAAGTTATACCACCAAAGAGTGTCACGACCATCATGATCAACGATAACCAGATCGTAATGATGGCAATCACATAAAATATCTTAATCATGATTTTTATCCTCCAAATTAAAATGGCGAATCGTTAATTTAAAAATCTTCCACCAACACATTGATAAAATAACTACAATAATGCCAAAAATTATCGTAATACCTAGACTAAATGAAAATAACCAACCGAATTTATCTAACATTTGTCGATTTCCCCTTACATGTATTCTTTAACAATATCGGTTTCTGCACTCCGCTCCAGTTGTGCTAATGTATCTTCAACACTACGATTTTGAACATTATCTTGCGTAGAATAACTTACTTGTCCCATCCGCAAAACGAGCGCATCACGTGCCAAACCAAATTCTTGTGCAATATCATCAATGTGGTCTTTAATTTTTTTCTTCATTACGGGGGCATTATCAGATCCTAGCATCGGCGATAAAATGACAAAACGACCTGTTCCAATGTAATACAAATCATCGACAGTAAATAACATACTATTCAAGTGTTCGGCGGTAGCTTTTAATAACCGATTGAATCTTTGGTTGCCTAGGAAATTAATAATATTCTCTAAAAAATCGATTTTCACCATCGTTAATGTGAAACGGTAATCTTTCCCATGGTAATAAACTAATTTCAATTCTTGGGCAACGTCTCTATCCAAAGCTCTTTGATTCAAAGCATCGGTAATAACGTCCAAATCTGGTTTTTCTTTTTGGATTTGTTCCATTTCTTGTATCAGAGCTTTTCTCTTTAATAATTGATGATCCAATAAGTACATCAAGTAAGTCATCAAGGGCGTAATTGTCAATAATGAGATAGCTGACCAAAAATACATCACTCTAGTATAAGGAATCATCAACATTAAACCGCCAGCACTCATACTGACAAAGGACAAAACACTACCCAAAATAATATAAGTCGTCCGTCCCAGCAATAAACCAAAAACAAACACTAATGAAACAATCAAAAAATTGAGCCATGAACCATCGATAACGCTCAAATAAAGTAAGGCATATTGATACATAAGAATTAGAAGCATTCCTACAAAAATCATATTTTCTACTGACTTAAATTTCATTGCACTATAACCTCGAGCTAGAAATTTTATTTACTACTATTGCTGACATCTTTCCAACTCGAGTATAGTTTGATTAATTTTTTGATACATTGATTAACTAGCTAAATTGACGATTAGTCTATTAGAGCGCAAAAAAAAAGCTCCCAGAATAATTTCTGAGAACTTTTTTATTATTTCTGAATAATTATTTTGCTTTTGCAGCAGCTTCGTCAGCATAAATCTTGTTTCTCTTCTTCATTTGCTTTGCGTACCAGATGAAGATCAATAGGTATGCAACAAGTGCTAATGCAGCGTAAAGAATAAACTTGATTTGACCAGTTGAAGCGTTACCTACTAAGTAAGCCAAGAATTTTTCGATAGGACCTTCCATAGTTGAGTGGGAAATCATTGTACCGGATGCAACACCTTTAGGGAATGCACCGATCTTCTTAGCAGTTTCAGTAACCATAGGAGCTGACAATGTACCGGCCCATAGGAACAATGGAAGTTCAATAGCACCGATAACGATCATGCGAATAATCTTACCACGTGTAACAACTAGCAAGGCTGGTGTAACACCCATGGCGATGATACCACCTAAAGGCAAGATCTTGTTACCAGGTAGTACTAAAGCTTCAAGAAGCATGATAGGAGCCAAAACGTTAGCGGCAGCCCAGATTTCAGCACGTCCGGCGATGAATGGCCAGTCAAGACCAACGTTCATTGTACGACCTTGAAGTCTCTTGTTAGCAAAGTCTGTAATACCTTGTGATAATGGTTCAACAGCGGCAATAAACCAAGAACCGATTTGTGAGAATAACTCCAAGCAGAATGCGGCTGTAAATGATAGTGTAAAGATTTCCTTAACACCTTGGTGTGAAAGTAAACCGATAAAGATACCTAAATAAATACCAATGGCGAATTTACTTCCCCAGAATCCAATTTTCTTGTTCAATGCAGCAGCATCGAAGTCATATTTATCAAGCCATGGGAAGATTTTATCAAAAATCTTATCGAAGACCATGATAATTGGGTTCATCATGTAGTTCATGTGTGTTGTAGTCATTGGGTTTGAAGCTGGAGCATTTAATAGATCATTAAAAGTAGGTTTCATCAAATCTGAATTGATAATCTTCAAAACACCAATGAAAATAACTAGGATTGTAGTGATCAATAGGTTTGCACCAAAGAACATAGCTAGCAATCCAACAAAGGCTAAGTGCCAAACATCGAAAATATCAACATCAAGTGTATTTGTCTTGTTCATAAGAATCATGACGATATTAACGATAACTAAAATAAGTAAGAAGAACAATGTGTAAGGTGAACCCCAAGTGATAGTAGCAAGTGGAGCCCAACCTAAGTCAGTTACTGATAGTTGAATACCTGTTGATTTAACAAAGGCGTTCAAGGCATCTTGGAATGCTGTAGTTAGCAAACTAATAACTGAACTAATAGCCGTAAGGGCGATGGCTAATTTAATACCACCTTCCAAGGCTTTAGAGAACTTAACTCTGAATACCAACGCGATAATTGTCAAAACGATTAACATCATTGGTGCGGCACCAAGATCAATTAACGGCTTGAATATCGTATTGGCGAAATCAATTATTCCTGACATATTTCTTTCCCCTAGGATAAGTCTTAAAAACTATGCTTTACCGCTGTCCTTAATGGCTTGTTCTACTTGGTCATATACAGGTTTTGCCATAGCGGGCATTCTATATAGGATAGGACCGGCATCAATAACTGGGCAACTTGGTGTAAATCCAAGATCTGTAGCAGCGATTGGTGTGAACAAATCATAGTCCTTCAACATATCTTCTGTAATGTCCTTAACCATTACGGCATCACATTGAACATCGTATCCACGGTTGCTCATTTCTGTTTCCAATGCATCTTTGATTTGGTGACTTGAGTTAACTCCGGCACCACAAGCAGCTAAAATTTTAAACATAATAACTATCTCCTTTTCTATTCGTTGCTCTTTGCATACTTAGTAAATTTACGATCTAAGAAAGAATAAATTTCTTTTGGATCGTCACTCTTAAAGAATGGTACAAGCTCGTTTTCAGAAGTACGAGCCATAAAGTCCATGATCTGTGCCAAAATGTTTGATTGGCCTTCTGGATCATTATTTAGGATCATGAATAAAAACTTCACTGGGAATTCCTTCGATGGATCAATCATGTTATGGAAGGAAATCTCTTTTTCCAATTTAATTGGAACAATCATTCTTGCTTTAACAAACTCACTTTCCGTATGTGGGATTGCAATGTTTGGTATCTTTGGAGATACAACTGACATATCAATTCCAGTTGGATAGTTTTGTTCGCGTTCCATTAAATTATTAATGAAGTCCTTAGTTACTAGATCCTTCTTTAACAAAGAATCAGCTATTTCACGAAACACATCCTCTTGTGTTGAAGCTTTTGAAATATAAACTTCGCTTTCGCTAAATAGTTGGTCAGTAGCTAATTCACCCATTAACACCATCACCTACCCGTTTTGTTTGTTTTTGTTTACAAGAACAATGGTAAACGCTCTCATAAAATATGTCAATACTTAATATTAAAATATAAACCTTTTATTAAGTTTTCCTATATATACCAATGAATCACTCACAATTCCTGTTTAATTAGCAAGGTAAATGCTTTCAAAATTTTAAATATTTATCTTTGAAAAGGAATTGACAAGTGAACAACTAGATGCTAAATTATGTTTGTAACGAACAATAGTAAACAAAAAGAGGTGATCTTTTGTTAAAGAAAGAACGCTTTCTAAAGATACTATCGGAGTTAGATAAGAACGATATTGTTACTGTTAATGACTTAACTACATTATTGGATTGTTCTGATATGACCATTCGCAGAGATCTTGAAGAGTTGTCAGAATCTGGCAAGTTGATCAGGATTCACGGAGGAGCACAAAAAATCAGTGTTTCCCCATTAGAAGAAGCTTCCCACGTTGAGAAACGAGAAGTTCATATTAAGGAAAAACAAGAAATAGCTAAATCAGCAGCTAACGAAATCGAAAACTTCGATACTATCTTTATCGGTCCAGGAACAACACTTGAATTGATTGCTCAAAATATTAAAAACATTAATTCTTTGAGAGTCGTGACGATTAGTATTCCTGTCTTTGAAAGCTTTAAAAATTCAGATCTTAACTGTGAACTGATTTTGGCTGGCGGTATTTATCGAAGTCGCTCAGGAACATTGATTGGCGCTTTAGCAAGTAATGCGGTGAGTGGATTGAAATTCGATAAGGCATTCGTTGGTGTCAATGGTATTCAAAACTCACAAATTATGACTGCCAATACTGAAGAAGGTCGGATTCAAAGCGTTGCTTTAAACAATTCTCAGAAGAAATATATCGTCGCAGATAGATACAAGCTTAATAGAAATGACTTTTATACTTTCTATAGTTTGGACGATGTTGATTATCTGATTACTAACAAGAGCACTTCCAAAGAAACTATCGATTATTATCAACAGTATGTAAGACTTATAACCAACTAATAACGGAGGGATTATTTTATGAAAATCGCACTAGCTTCAGATAAAGCAGGATTTGAATTAAAGAACTACATCAAGGAATATCTTGAAAATGAAGGTAAAGGTTACGAAATCGTTGACCTATCAGAAGAACCAGCTGCAGATTTTGTTGATTCATCAGTTGAACTTTCACACGCCGTACTAGATGGCAAGACAGATCGTGGAATTATGTTTGATGAATATGGTACAGGTTCAGCTATGGCAAGTAACAAGATTCATGGCATGGTTACAGCTAACGTTACTGAAGAAAACACAGCTCACATGACAACAGAACACAATGGTGCTAAAGCTATTGCTATCGGTGCTGGAATTGTTGGTAAGAAACGTGCTGAATCAATCGTTGATGAATACTTAGGTGTTAACTACGCTGGTGGACGTCACCAAATCCGTTTGGACATGCTAGAAAAATTATATTAATAGGAGGGAATTAATTTATGATTATTGCATTAGGAAACGACCATATTGTTACAGATACTAAAATTAAAATTTCAGAAATGTTAAAGGCTATGGGCCACAAGGTTATTGATGTTGGTACATACGACCACACAAGAACTCACTACCCTATTTACGGACTACGTGTTGCTAACCTTGTTCGTGATGGCAAAGCTGATTATGGTGTTGTACTTTGTGGTACAGGTGTTGGTATCTCAACTGCTGCTGACAAGAACCAAGGAATCCGTGCTGCTTTAGTTGCTGATACAACAGCTGCTAAGTATGCTAAGGAACACTTGAATGCTAATGTTATCAGTTTCGGTGGTGCCGTTGTCGGTGAACACTTGGCTGAAGAAATCGTTAAGACATTCCTTGCTGCTGACTATTTAGGTGAAGATGACGATCTAGTTAAGAAGATCGATGCTGTTGAATCAAAGGACAACCCAGAACAACATGACAACCCTCACTTCTACGATCACGAAATGAAGCTATGGGACGAAGGATTCTACCACGACTAAGATTAGAGAGTGGAAAGCAACGCTTAGATTCAAATAAAACATGAGCTACCATTGTGTAACTCATCAACCGGGCTATATGAAATAAAAATTAGCCTTGCGTCATGCACTGAACTGAAACGGTACAGTGCTTAACGCAGGGCTAACTTGAGAGGTTTGTTTCGTAGAACCCATTTTTAATGGCCGAAACCAGACTAATTAAAAGTAAACAAAGGAGTCCGCACAATGAGTAATTCGGTTTTAACAATCACTATGAACCCTTCAGTTGATATCTCTTATCCACTAGAACATCTTAATATTGATACCGTTAATCGTGTAAAAGATGTTTCCAAGACAGCTGGTGGTAAAGGATTAAACGTTACTAGGGTTTTGAGACAATTAGGCGTTTCCGTAACAGCATCAGGTATCATCGGTGGAACGATTGGTCAGTTCATTACTAATCAATTGGATGAGAATGACATCGATCATGCTTTTATGAAAATCAGTCAAGAATCTCGTAATTGTATCGCTATCTTACACGACAATGGCGATCAAACAGAAATTCTTGAAGCCGGTCCTATCCTTTCAAAAGACGATGAAAATGCCTTTCTAGAACATTTCAACGATCAAGTTGGTAGCTTTGGATTGGTAACAATTTCCGGTAGTTTACCACAAGGACTTTCAACAAGTCTTTATTCTAAAATGGTACAAGTTGCTGCAAAACACGATGTTCCTGTCATTTTGGACAGTTCAAATGAAGCATTGCGTTTGGCTCTAGAAAGCGATGATAAACCATTTATGATCAAACCTAATCAAGATGAAATCGCTCAATTAATTGGCAAAGAAGTCACTGATTTGAACGACTTGAAGGACAAACTAGCAACCGAAGAAATTTTCCAAGGAATTCCTTGGGTTGTAGTATCACTCGGATCACAGGGCGCATTCGTTAAATACCAAAATAACTTCTTCAAAGTAAATATTCCAAAAATACACGCCGTTAACCCTGTTGGTTCTGGTGACTCTACTGTAGCCGGTTTGGCCGCAGGTTTAGTCAAGAATGAAACACCAGAAGATATCATGAAAAGAGCTATGACAGTCGGAATCCTAAATACTTTACAGGAAAAGACTGGAAATATTGACATTAGCCAATATAAAGATTATTTTGAAAAGGTATACATAGTTAAGTACTAATGTTTAATTTATTATTCGGAGGAATGAATGTATATGACAACACCAAGTAAGTACGCAGCACTAGAAAAAATGTCTGACAAGAACGGAGTTATTGCAGCTCTTGCTATTGACCAACGTGGTTCATTGAAGAAAATGTTAGCCGCAGCCGCAAATAAGCCCGCTAACGAAGAAGATATCGTTGAATTCAAGAAAGCTATTTCAAGTGAATTAACACCTTATGCTTCTGCTATCCTATTGGACCCAGAATATGGTCTTCCAGCTTCAAAGCTTAGAGATAAGAACTCAGGTTTATTAGTTTCATACGAAAAGACAGGTTATGACGCAACAGAACCTGGTAGATTACCAGATTTGATTTCTGTATGGTCAGTACGTCGTTTGAAGGAAGCCGGAGCCGACTCAATCAAGTTCTTGCTATACATCGACCCAGACGAAGATAAATCAATCCTCGATCAAAAGGAAGCCTTTGTAGAAAGAGTTGGTGACGAATGTGTTGCCGAAGATATTCCTTTGTTCGTTGAATTAGTTACATATGACGACTCAATCGGTGATGTTAAGAGTGCCGAATACGCTAAGGTAAAGCCTCACAAGGTTATCGAAGCTATGAAAGAATTCTCAAAGCCTAAGTATCACATCGATGTTTTGAAGGTTGAAGTTCCTATTAACCTTGACTACGTTGAAGGATTTAACGGCGACAACCCTGTTGTTTACACAAAGGATGAAGCTATCAAGTACTTCAAGGAACAAAGTGATGCTACTAAATTGCCATACATCTTCTTGAGTGCTGGTGTTTCTGCACAAGCCTTCAGAGATGAACTACACCTAGCTAAAGATGCTGATGCTAAGTTCAATGGTGTTCTATGTGGCCGTGCTACATGGAGAGGCGCTATCGAACCATTCGCTAAAGACGGTGAAGACGCTGGTAAGAAGTGGATGAACGATCAAGGTAAGAAGAACATCGAAGAACTAAACAAGGTTCTTGCTGAAACTGCAACTTCATGGAAAGACAAGGTTTCAAAAGACTAATATTTAGTTATTAGAACTAATTGATTCGAATAAACTGGGTTTTCTTAGGCGAAAGTCTGAGATTATCCAGTTTTTCGTTTATTTTGCAATTTTATACATTTATTTATATTGGGGGAAAAATAATGGTACCAGCTAATTTTGAACTAGCCAGAAATGCTATTACATCAATCGTTTTAGTCCTTTTAATAGTTGTTTATATCATTTATATGATTTCTAAAGTTTCACACCGCGATGAGGAAAAAATCTGGACTGTTGATACAATCGCTTTAACTCTTATCGCTATCTATTGTATTTACTTAACGTTGACGAATTTCTTCAAACTACCAGAAAATTTAAGTTACATTAATAGTATCGTCACTTTCGTCTTTATGTTGGCGGCAATCGTCTTTATCATTAGTTCGATTGTTAAAAAAATCAGACTTAAATTCAGTAAAAACAAGTAACCGCAAGGTTACTTATTTTTTTGCCATTTTGTCTACGTTGCGATTTTCGTTTGATGTTACGGTAATCTTTAAAAGAGTTGATGATGATGAAAATTTCTGAAGTAAGTAAAACAGTAGGATTATCCGTTGCTACCATTCGTTATTACTCGGACTTAGGAATGATTCCTTCTGAAAAACGTGATTTAGCCGGCGAACGAATCTTTGACGATGAAGCAGTCGTCTGGCTACAAGGTATTAAATTTCAAAGAGAATTAGGCATGTCTTTAACAGAAATCAAAGAATATATGAAGTTATGCCAAGCCAGTGGTCCTGCAGCTGTTAAAAAACGTTATAAATTGTTACTGACACAACGTAGTAAAGCCAAACAAGATTTATTAGATTCGGTTGAACGAATGGATCAAATCGACTTAAAAATTAAACGTGAAGAAGAAATTATCAAAGGACAAAAATCTGACAGCTTACGTGCTGCTCGGCGTTTTGCCCCATAAAAAAATCGCAACCATATTGATTGCGATTTTTTATTATCCAATTTGACTAGTTCCGTCGTTGTAATTCAAAGTAACGCCCTCTTGAACATTGAAAATATAAACATTGAAATGAACAGAATTATCACCAACAGATTGAGCTTCCATTTGAACCCCTCTTGGTAGTAATTCATTGCCACGAAAGACTGGTGTAACACGATATCTAATGTAATGTGAACTACTTTGTTTCAAATAATAAGCAATGTCCATTTCGTGAGCTAACATTTCCGGACTATTCAATGAACGAGTTCCTGTCATTAGGTTTTTAGGATTATTATTTTGACCAGTTAATTGATAGCCAATCAAATGACTTCGATTGTACAACCAACCACCACTGATACGTTTGTTGTGCCATCCGGTTGGATTCCAGTGGAGTGGTTCACGTTTAGCAGAAGGCATCAATGATACATTCAACAAAGCATTAGCCGTCGTAACTCGATTCAAATTATCCAAGTCACCATATTTCTGCCATGCCCCATTAACTGTACTCAAATCAGCCTGTGAAAAATTAGGATTATTGTTGTTGACGATAATCTCTTGCGTGCCATTGTAATCAAGATTTGCCAGGTCTGTATTATCAGCTTGTTGGGTCTTTTGATTAGAATGTTCATTGATAAATTGTTGATCAGATGCAATCTGCTTTTGAAGTTTAGTGATCGACTTCTTTAATTTCTTATTTTTAGTAACTAACTTTTTTGTCCGTTTATGATAAGTTTGACTGCTGACGACCTCAGATTTGCCCTCTACTTCAGTCTGTTGACCGGCATAGGCAACACTTGGAATCATCAGTAAAACCATCAGTATTTTAACTAAATTTTTCATTATCTCAAGGCCCTCCGATATCCTGCATTAATGGCATCTTGTTCGGTGTTGAAGTAAACCGCATTTTTGGAGTTCATTCGATAACCACTTTGACCTGGGACATGATAAATATGTGAATTAACATTGCCGACGATTTTCCCCGAGTCGGAAGTATTCATATCCGTGTTTGATTGTGATTGGTTTTGTTGAGTTGACTGCTGAGATGCAGTGTTATTTGCTGTTTGAGCTTGTTGCTCCTGCTGCTTTTTTTGTTCTTCTTGCTGTTTTTGTTGTTGCTTTTGAACTGCAGCTTGCTGTTCCTGAGCCTTTTTCTCATCACTTTGAATCTGTTCCTTTTGTGATGCCAAAGTGTCAGCTTGTTGTTGAAGCTTTTTCTTCTTCGCTAACAAGGCAACATTTTCTTTTTTAGCGATACTGTATTTCGACTTATCAGTTTTGGTAGCCTTTTGAACCGACTCAGTCTTGGTTGCTGTATCAGAAGAATTTGATGTTGAGTCATCTTCAGAACAGCCAGAAACTACTAGCAAACACAGCAAAATACTCAATAAAGCAATAAATTTCTTGCTTGCTGTTTTGGATTGAGCCATCCCCTTGTCCCCCTTTTATTAAATATTCTTAGTTCATGTTACGGGAATTTTTTCTTGGGCTCAAGGGGAATTGTATTCGATTACGTAAAATTATTTAAAACTAGGATTTAGACTACTTTAATCCTCAAATATACTGTATTCTTTAAGTGTTGAATTCGGTTACATTATAATTAAATGAAATTGGGGGATATTATGACTAAAAAAGAACAACCTTACAATATCGGTTTAGATATCGGAACAGGCTCAGTTGGATGGGCTGTTACCAATGACAATTATGATCTACTTAATATCAAAAAGAAGAATCTCTGGGGGGTTAGATTATTTGAAGGCGCTCAAACAGCTAAGGAAACCAGACTAAATCGTTCAACAAGATGACGCTATAGAAGACGCAAAAATCGTATCAACTGGTTGAATGAAATCTTTAGTGAAGAATTAGCCAACACTGATCCTTCTTTTTTAATTCGACTACAAAATTCTTGGGTTTCTAAAAAAGATCCTGATAGAAAAAGAGATAAGTACAATTTATTCATTGACAATCCTTACACGGATAAAGAATACTATCGAGAATTTCCAACAATTTTCCATTTAAGAAAAGAATTAATCATAAATAAAAATAAGGCGGATATTCGCTTAGTCTACTTAGCACTCCACAATATTCTTAAGTATCGTGGCAATTTTACTTACGAACATCAAAAATTTAATATCTCTACTTTAAATAGCAATTTATCAAAAGAACTAATTGAACTTAATCAGCAATTAATAAAATACGACATTTCTTTCCCGGACAATTGTGATTGGAACCACATCAGTGATATCTTAATTGGCCGTGGTAATGCTACTCAAAAATCAAGCAATATTTTAAACAACTTTACATTGGATAAAGAAACTAAAAAATTGCTTAAAGAAGTCATTAATCTAATCTTAGGAAACGTAGCACATCTAAATACTATCTTTAAAACATCATTAACTAAGGATGAAGAAAAACTGAGTTTTTCTGGTAAAGATATAGAATCAAAATTAGATGATCTAGATTCCATACTAGATGATGATCAGTTCACAGTTCTAGATACAGCCAACAGAATATATAGCACTATCACTTTGAACGAGATTCTTAACGGCGAATCTTATTTTAGTATGGCTAAAGTGAATCAATACGAAAATCACGCTATTGATTTATGTAAACTACGCGATATGTGGCATACTACCAAGAATGAAAAGGCTGTTGGACTATCAAGACAAGCCTATGATGACTATATAAATAAACCAAAATATGGAACTAAAGAATTATATACTAGTTTAAAAAAATTTTTGAAAGTTGCTCTCCCAACTAATTTAGCCAAAGAAGCTGAAGAAAAGATATCCAAAGGAACATATCTAGTAAAACCACGTAATAGTGAAAATGGCGTCGTTCCTTATCAATTGAATAAAATTGAAATGGAAAAGATCATTGATAATCAAAGCCAATACTATCCATTTCTAAAAGAAAATAAGGAAAAACTACTGTCAATACTAAGCTTTCGTATACCTTACTATGTAGGACCTTTACAATCATCCGAAAAAAATCCTTTTGCTTGGATGGAACGTAAGTCTAATGGCCATGCCCGTCCTTGGAACTTTGATGAAATAGTAGATAGAGAAAAATCTTCAAATAAATTTATTCGCCGTATGACTGTAACAGATTCATATTTAGTAGGTGAACCTGTCTTACCTAAAAATAGTTTGATATACCAACGATATGAAGTTCTCAACGAATTAAACAATATTCGCATAACAGAAAATCTAAAAACAAATCCCACTGGATCTAGATTAACTGTAGAAACCAAACAACGTATTTACAACGAACTATTTAAAAACTATAAAAAAATTACCGTAAAAAAGTTAACGAAATGGTTAATTGCTCAAGGATATTACAAAAATCCTATTTTAATTGGATTATCACAAAAAGATGAATTTAATTCTACTTTAACTACTTATTTAGATATGAAAAAAATATTTGGCTCATCTTTTATGGAAAATAATAAAAATTACAATCAAATTGAAGAGCTCATTGAATGGCTAACAATTTTCGAAGATAAGCAAATATTAAATGAAAAACTTCATTCTTCTAATTACTCTTACACATCTGACCAAATCAAAAAAATATCTAACATGCGTTATAAGGGATGGGGACGTTTATCTAAAAAAATTCTTACGTGTATTACAACTGAAACTAATACCCCAAAATCTTTGCAGTTATCTAATTACTCTGTACTAGATTTAATGTGGACAACAAACAATAATTTCATTAGCATCATTTCCAATGATAAATATGACTTTAAGAATTATATAGAAAATCACAATCTAAATAAAAACGAAGATCAAAACATATCTAATTTAGTTAATGATATTCACGTCTCCCCTGCTCTTAAACGTGGAATCACGCAATCTATTAAGATAGTTCAAGAAATAGTTAAATTTATGGGACATGCACCTAAATATATTTTTATTGAAGTTACTCGTGAAACAAAAAAATCCGAAATTACTACTTCACGTGGAAAAAGAATTCAAAGATTACAAAGCAAACTTCTCAATAAAGCCAATGGTTTCAAACCACAATTACGCAAATATTTGGTTCCAAATGAGAAAATTCAAGAAGAATTAAAAAAACATAAAAATGACTTGTCTAGTGAACGAATCATGCTCTATTTCCTACAAAATGGAAAATCATTGTACTCAGAAGAAAGTCTAAATATAAACAAACTATCTGATTATCAAGTTGACCATATTTTACCTAGAACTTATATCCCTGATGATTCCTTGGAAAATAAAGCCTTAGTATTGGCTAAAGAAAACCAACGTAAAGCAGACGATTTATTATTAAATTCCAATGTAATAGATAAAAACCTAGAACGATGGACCTACATGTTAAACAACAACATGATGGGACTAAAGAAATTTAAGAATTTAACTAGACGTGTAATTACGGATAAAGACAAACTAGGATTTATTCATCGTCAATTAGTCCAAACTTCTCAGATGGTAAAAGGTGTCGCCAATATTTTGAATAGTATGTATAAAAATCAGGGAACTACCTGTATCCAAGCTAGAGCTAACCTCTCTACTGCTTTTAGAAAAGCCCTAAGTGATCAAGACGATAGATATCATTTTAAACACCCTGAATTAGTCAAAAACCGTAATATCAATGACTTTCATCATGCTCAGGATGCTTATTTGGCTAGTTTCTTAGGTACATATCGCTTACGTAGATTCCCTACCGATGAAATGTTACTAATGAATGGTGAATATAATAAATTCTACGGTCAAGTAAAAGAATTATATTCTAAAAAGAAAAAGTTACCTGACAGTAGAAAGAATGGCTTTATTATTTCTCCATTAGTGAATGGAACAACTCAATATGATAGAAATACTGGCGAAATTATTTGGAATGTCGGATTCCGAGATAAGATTTTAAAAATATTCAATTACCACCAATGTAACGTTACCAGAAAGACTGAAATTAAAACTGGCCAATTTTATGATCAAACAATCTATTCTCCTAAAAATCCCAAGTATAAGAAACTCATTGCTCAAAAGAAAGATATGGATCCAAATATATATGGCGGCTTTAGTGGAGACAATAAATCTTCCATCACAATTGTCAAAATTGATAATAATAAAATTAAACCTGTTGCTATTCCAATTCGATTAATTAATGATTTGAAGGATAAAAAAACACTTCAAAATTGGCTGGAGGAAAACGTCAAACATAAGAAATCTATTCAAATCATTAAAAATAATGTTCCCATAGGACAAATAATTTATAGCAAAAAAGTTGGTCTTTTATCATTAAACTCGGATAGGGAAATTGCTAACAGGCAACAATTAATTTTGCCTCCTGAACACTCGGCATTATTACGAATACTTCAAATACCTGATGAAGATCCAGATCAAATTCTAGCATTCTACGACAAAAATATTCTTGTTGAAATACTTCAAGAATTAATTACAAAAATGAAAAAATTTTATCCTTTTTATAAAAATGAACAGGAATTTCTAGCATCCAATATTGAAAATTTCAATCAGGCTACTACTTCTGAAAAAATAAACTCGCTAGAAGAATTGATTACTCTTTTACATGCCAATTCTACTTCAGCACATTTAATTTTTAACAATATAGAAAAAAAAGCTTTTGGAAGGAAAACTCATGGTTTAACACTCAATGATACAGATTTTATTTATCAATCTGTAACCGGCTTATATGAAACAAGAATTCACATCGAATAACAAAAAGGGCAAAAAAAAAGCCCCCACGTGGGAGCAGTCTTATGACCGTTTAACATTATTGTTTATTTTAATCTAAGTATGTCTTTCTATTTACTTAAGAACAACTACAGTTTATCGTACTTCTATTTTTATATCAATATTTTTAGGAGGAGAAATTATGGGTTGGCGAACTATTTATATTACACAGAAGGCTAAATTATCTTACAAAGCTAATCATTTGCTTATTCAAACTAATATGGACATAAAGCAAATCCCTTTTCACCAGATTAATTGTATTATCATAGCTACTACGCAATCAGTTATTACAGGATATTTGATTTCAAAGCTAGTATCCGAAAATATCAAAGTTATTTTTTGTGCCGAGGATCACAATCCTTGTGCTGAATTGAACGGTTACTATAACAATATTCAACGTAATCAAAATATTGAAAATCAAGTTTCTTGGTCTTTACCTAAAAAACAAGATTTATGGACACAAGTCGTCAAAAATAAATTGCAAAATCAGCGTTCCGTACTCGTAAGAGCCAAACTATCACCGTCTTTTTTAGATAATGAATATAGATTTATTCAAGAAAATGATTCTTCAAACCGTGAAGCAGTGATAGCTAGAAAATATTTCTTGGCACTCTTTAATGAAAATTTCTCACGCGGGAAAGATACCAAAATAAACGCCATGCTTAATTACGGTTACACCATTTTGTTGTCCGCTACTAATCAAGAAATTATTGCTCAAGGATATCTAACACAATTGGGAATCCATCATCATAGTTTAAAGAATTGTTTCAATTTATCTAGTGATTTAATGGAACCTTTTCGCCCCTTTGTTGATGATAAGGTCTTTCAAAAATTAGACTACAATTTTGATGAATATATGAAATTAGAACTAGTTGATATTTTAAATCAAGAAATCTCTTACGGTTCTAAAACTTTTATCTTAAAAAATGCTTTATCTCAATATATTCGAGATTGCATCTCATATTTAGATTCAAATCAAGAAGTAGAAATCAAAAAAGTAGGTTTTAAAGATGAGGAGTAGAGTGATGCGTTTAATAATAATGTTTGATTTACCCACTTTAACTGCTGCAGATAGAAGAAATTATCGTCAATTTAGAAAACGACTTTTAAATGACGGTTTCACGATGATGCAAGAATCAATTTACACGTGTATTTTAATTGATCGTCAATCCGCTAATTTATTGAATAAAAGGATTTCTATGTACGCCCCACAGAAGGGATTGGTTCAATCCTTAATCGTTACTGAAAAACAATTTGCATCAATTTCATTTTTAACTGGTAAAAAAGATGCTTCAGAAGAAAATACTTTTGAAAGGTTGACGGTAATATGACTAATACAATTACAGTATTTCCTTATAAGCCTTTTGAAATAAATGATGGCATAACACTACTCAATTTTCAGAATATTGATGAATTCTCTAGTTTGATTTTTAGAATTAACAAATTAAAAAATGGTGAAACTTTTTATGACGACACCAACCGAATTATTCATTTTTATACTAACGACAACGATTCTATTGAAGAACATCTAAAAGACATTAGTTTTATTGGTGATCTTGGTTCATTCAATCTCAATGCAAGTAGTCAAATGAAAATTATTTTAAAAAAGATAATCGAAGACTCACAAATAATGCTTAACGAAATTGAAAAAGTTAATACCGATTTAAATAGTGTCGTTTTTGATTCCATTACTAGGTATTCGTTGCCTCTAACCCTTGATATGTTTGCCAACTTTTAAAGTCAAAAGACATCAAGATAGATTTTAGTAACTGGACCAATTACTGTGATAAACTTATGGATGTAATCAGTTTCTATTCTGATTTCACTAATAAAAAATTGCTTATTTTTAACAACATTGGTCGACTATTGAACGTTAATCAGTTAAATGAGATACATACTTATCTAAAATCCGTTGATTTAAAGCTAGTTTCTTTAGAATCTTACCCTATGATTTTTAAGGAGAAAAAATTAAATGCTAAAGTCTATTCAATCGATAATGATCACGTTAGATTTGATTATTAGAAATTGATTAGAAAATAACGGTTTTAGAAGTATGTCTTTCTATTTACTTAAGAACTAAGAATCTTAGCCACAACAAAGATGAGAGTGTTTTAGAAGTATGTCTTTCTATTTACTTAAGAACTCCATTAGGAGTAATTGTCCACCGTATCCAAGTTTTAGAAGTATGTCTTTCTATTTACTTAAGAACTAATTCTCTAAATTCTGTCACATCCGACATCGTTTTAGAAGTATGTCTTTCTATTTACTTAAGAACTAATGTCGAAACTAAAGTCGATGAGACTAACGTTTTAGAAGTATGTCTTTCTATTTACTTAAGAACCAGAATCTCATGCGTTTGTTGGTGATTTGAAGTTTTAGAAGTATGTCTTTCTATTTACTTAAGAACCCGTTAAGCATTCTCGAAGTAACTCAGCTAAGTTTTAGAAGTATGTCTTTCTATTTACTTAAGAACCCTAGTATCGAAGAGCCAAAACAAAACGAGCGTTTTAGAAGTATGTCTTTCTATTTACTTAAGAACCGTCTGCATTATAGTTTGTTTCCACGTGTGGGTTTTAGAAGTATGTCTTTCTATTTACTTAAGAACCCGTTAAGCATTCTCGAAGTAACTCAGCTAAGTTTTAGAAGTATGTCTTTCTATTTACTTAAGAACCTAAAAAACTCTTGATCCTTGCCAAAATGATGTTTTAGAAGTATGTCTTTCTATTTACTTAAGAACCTAGCACAAATGAGAACTGCAGATGATAATAGTTTTAGAAGTATGTCTTTCTATTTACTTAAGAACCATGAGATAATCGTAAAAAATCGAGATCGTGGTTTTAGAAGTATATCTTTCTATTTTTTCAAGAACTTGCTATACTGTTCCTCGTTAAAAGATTCAAATCAATAAACCATTTTTAGTATACTTACAAGTATGCCATCTCAATTACTTGTTTTAGAAGTGAATCATCTCAAATAAAAAGCTCTAGTACAGAATCCCAAAAGATTCCAATACTAGAGCTTTTCATTTTTTTATCCTAAACTCTTCATAACATAATCACCCAAAGTCCGAACACGTTTCAAATCATCTTCATATGGATCTTGATCAATCTTCACGGAGTCAGCAACTTGTTCGCCATTACTGGAGTTCAGTTGCATTGTAAAATAATCTACGGCACGACCAAAGTGAATGTGTCCTTTGGAACTTGATCCTAACACCGCAAACTTAGTTCTTTTTAAATCAACATCTTCCAAGTCTTCATAAAAATCCTGGGCTTCTTCTGGTACTTCACCATCATTGTAAGTATAAGTATCGACAATCACAGCATCATAATTAGAAATTTCATACGCATCAGTGTCGATCATTTGTTCTAGGGTCACGTCCGCATTATTTTTTTCTAAATAATCAGTCAAATACTTGGCTAATTTTTCATTACGACCAGTCATACTAGTATAAGTTATCAAAATGTTCATCATTTACCTACCATCTAACGCTAATACGTTCTTTTTGATGTTTAGCATTAACGATTTCATCAACCATGGCTAAGGCAAAATCTGCGTAACTGATCTCGCTTTTACCATTTTTATCAAAGGTCAATTCTTCGCCAGCTAAAACATATTCGTCAGTCTTTGGTCCTTTAGCATCGAAACTAGCAGCTGGGCTAATGAAGGTCCAGTTAATGTCACTTTCACGCAAAACATCTAGTGACTTACCCATTTCTTCACTCAAAGGTTTGACACTTTCTGGGAAATCAGCTTCTTGATAAAGTTGTTTAGTATGAGCTTTATCGACGTACAAAGAACCGGCTCCACCAACAACTAACAATCTAGTGTTCGTACCTTCCAAAACTTCAATCAAGTGCTTAGTTGCGGGTACATATTGATCCACGTTAGGTCCGAAAAATCCTAGTGCATCTACTAACACATCAAAGTCTTTGACATCATCTTTTTTTAAACTATAAACGTCACGGACTAAAAATTTATCCGTTTTAGCCTTCTTTTCGTCACGCACAATTGAGGTCACGTCCATTCCACGGTCCAAAGCTTCCTCAACGATCAAAGAACCTTCTTTACCATTAGCTCCAATAACTGCTATTTTCATAATCATTACCTCCAAATTCTTTCGACAAGTTTACTTTACACAAATACGAGCAAAATCACTAAAGATAAGTCTCTTTTATAGTAAACTTGTTGTGCTAGGAGGCGGAAATTAATGGCATATCAAATTTATTTAGTAAGACACGGTAGAACTTGGTACAACGAATATGAAAAAATGCAAGGTTGGTCTGACACACCTTTGACGACTGATGGGGTCGCAGTTGCTCAAAAAGCCGCTGAATCACTCAAAAATGTCAATTTTGCGGCAGCTTTGACATCCGATATGAAACGTGCAGTCGATACTACTCGCATCATTACTAGAAGAAATAAAAATCATTTGGTACCACAAGAATTATCCGAATTCAGAGAACAGTTCTATGGCTATTTTGAGGGTCGCAGTATTGATGAATCTTGGTTTGCCATTGGTAAGCCACATCACGCTAGAGGATTTGCGGACATCGTTAATAAATACGGCTTCGATGCCACAATGGACTTCGTTAAAGAAGCCGATCCACTTCACGATGCCGAAAATTCACAAGAGTATTGGAGCCGAATCGAACGTGGTTTCAAGAAAGTCGATCAAATTGCTAAAGACGGCGACAAAATTCTTTTAGTTACTCACAGTATTACTATTTTAGGTTTTGCTATTCGCTATAAAACTAAAGATATCGTCCTAAATGACATCCCTGCTAATGCCAGTTTAACTTTACTAGAACGTGATCCAACTACAGATACTAACAAAATCACTAAGTACAACCAGTCTCTAATCAAATAATGTAGTAAGATTAAGTTACACATTACCAGGAGGATACTTTTTAATGGCAAAATACCAAATTTACTTAGTTCGTCACGGACGTACTTGGTTTAATCGTTACAACAAAATGCAAGGCTGGTCAGATACTCCCCTTGCGCCCGAGGGAATTGAAGTAGCTAAACAAGCTGCTCACGCACTAAAAGATGTCGATTTTGCGGCCGCATTCTCATCCGATGCTAGACGTGCTATCGATACTTGTAAATTAATCGTTGATGAGAATATCAATCACGATAAAATCACTCCACAAAAAATGGTGGAATTTCGTGAAGAGTTCTACGGATATTATGAAGGTATGAATTCACCCGAAGCTTGGTTCATGGTTGGTCAACCACACGGTGCTAGTTCTTTTGCAGAAATCATTGCTAAATATGGCATGGATGCTACTAAAGACTTCATGAAAGAAGCCGATCCTTTCCACGAAGCTGAAAATGCTGAAGAATATTGGAATCGTGTCGATAAAGGTTTCGAAAAATTAGACCAAATTGCTAAAGATGGCGATAAGATTCTTTTAGTTTCCCATGGAACAACGATTCGTTCTATCACTGACCGCTATAACGATGGTTCTTTCGACGTAACGGTCAGCCCTAGAAACTCTAGTTTAACAATGTTAACTCGTGATAACGGTGAAAATCACGTCACTAGCTACAATCAAATGCTCAAATAAAAAAATATTTGACAAACTAATTTTATTCATCTATTCTCAAGTCATCAATTATTAGGAGGTCCCAAACATGATTTTTATCAATGCTCAAAACTTATGTTGTTGCGGTTCGCATTCTATGCGTGCCGTCTGTTTGAGTATTTAAAAATCACAACGGACTAGTAATAAAACGCGTAGGGTGCAGATCATTTATTGATTTGCACCCTTTTTTTACGCTCAAAAACAAAGGAGAATTCATAATGAAATTCAATACAAAGTTAATTCACGGTGGCATTAGTGAGGATCAAGAAACTGGTGCTGTTTCAATTCCAATCTATCGCTCATCCACCTTCCACCAACACCAACTTGGCGCTCAACCCAAATGGGAATATGCTCGTACTGGCAATCCTACTCGTAACGCTCTAGAAGCATTGATTGCTGATATTGAAAATGGTAAAGCCGGTTTTGCTTTTAGTTCCGGTTCAGCTGCTATTCACGCAGTCTTCTCACTCTTTTCTAGTGGTGACCACATTATCATTGGTAATGACGTTTACGGTGGTACTTTCAGACTAGTCAACAAAGTTCTCAAACGCTTCGGTTTAGAATTTACCGTCGTTGACACTAGAGATCTTGTAGCTATCGAGAATGCTATTCAAAACAATACCAAAGCAATTTATTTCGAAACGCCTACTAATCCTCTTTTGAAAATCACTGATATCGAAGCTGTAGCTAAAATTGCTAAAAAGCATGATTTATTGACTATCGTCGATAATACTTTTGCCACACCATACAATCAAAATCCTTTAACTCTCGGTGTCGATATTGTCGTTCACAGTGCTACTAAATACCTTGGTGGTCACAGTGACGTCGTTGCTGGTTTAGCTGTTACGAATGATACTGAAATTGCTGAAGAATTAGCTTTCTTGCAAAATTCAATCGGTAGTGTCTTAGGACCTGACGACAGTTGGCTCTTAATGCGTGGAATTAAGACACTTGGTGTCAGAATGCGTGTCCATCACGAAAATGCTAACGCAGTTTATGACTACTTAACTAACAACGACAAAGTTGCCAAAGTTTACTATCCTGGCAATCCAGATTCAACTGGCTATGAAATTGCTAAGAAACAAATGAACGGCTTTGGCGCAATGATCTCCTTTGAATTACAACCCGGCTTAGATGCTAAGAAGTTTGTCGAGAGTTTAAAACTGATTGATTTAGCTGAAAGTCTCGGTGGCATCGAAAGTTTGATTGAGGTTCCTGCTGTTATGACCCATGCTGCCATCCCTCGAGAAATTCGTCTTCAAAATGGTATTACTGACGAATTGATTCGTTTATCAGTTGGTTTGGAAGATGAAACTGACTTACTAGACGACTTGAAACAAGCATTTGCTCAAATATAAAAAAACTGCCCATCCCTTTGATAGGATGAACAGTCTAAATGATTTTAGTGACTCAATGGGCCAACTAGTAACATAATGGCAAAACAAAGTAATCCGATTGCCGTTACATAATTGTTCCAGATCATCATTCCTCCAAAAGATACCGGTTGACCGGTACCATGCTTCATAATCGTCTTTTTATAATTACGAGCATTTCTAAATTGATACAAGGATAATAGGATAAATATAACTGAGAAAACATGTTGTGCAGTAAAAATACTAGACATCTTGGTCACCTCACCATATTCATTTATTAATTTTATTATATCTCCAAATTGTTATTTAGACGAAAAAACATCCTCAATGAGGGTGTTTTTCTTCTTTAATGATGATTATTATTTATCATCTTTCTTTTCGTCATCTTTTTTATTCAAATTTTCCATAACGAAGTCCAAAGCTTTCTTAGAATCACGTGTTAGGGCAATGTATTGTTGACCTTTTGTAGCAACTAATTGAATACCTAAACGATCAGTATCGGCTTTTAGATCATCGTAATAAGTTCTAACTTGTGGAGCTAAGACAACTAAATCATAATTTGGAAGAATATCGTGGTGAGAACCATAAGCTCCGGCACTGGCTACGATAGGTTCGTCGTATTTCTCAGCACCTTCTGTTAAAGCATTTGCTAATTGTTCACTAGTACCACCACCGGCACATAGAACTAAGACTTTAACTTGTTTATCAAGTTTCTTTGCTTCTGGATCAGATGTTTCTTCTGTTGTTGCTGTTTCTGGAGTAGCTGAATCTGTAGCTGCTGTTGCAACTGCACCTGTTGTTCCTGCAGTAGCACCGGCAAGTTCAACACCTTCTGTAGCATCGTCTTCTGCATCAACAGCTGCTTCCTTAGCAACTAGTGAAGCATCATAAGCTTTACAGAATGGAAGGTAGATCAATGTATCTAGAGCTAGTAATAGAACCATTAATACTAATGAAATTGGTTGGAAGTTAGTATCCAAGAACGCACCGATAGGCCCAGGCAATGCCCACGATAGAACGTACATGAACCCTCTCATATTGAAGACATCAATAAATAGTTTACCAACGACAACGTTGACAACTGGTGATAAAACAAATGGAATGAAGAAGTAAGGATTCAAAATGATTGGAGCACCGAACAATAGAGGTTCGTTAACGGCAAACATTACGGGAATAAATGAGGCCTTACCAATAGCTTTCAATTGCTTTGATTTCATTAAGAACATGAAGATAAATGGAACAACAAATGTAGCACCAGTACCACCAAGTTCACCAACGAAGTTACCAAAGTTTTCTGTTAGTGAGTGGAATGGGAAATGACCGGTCTTGAACAAAGCCAAGTTAGCAGTTGTATTACCATACAAAGCAGCGGTAATAGCAGGCTTTACAACTGAAGGTCCGTGGATACCCATGAACCAGAACAAAGGAATAAGGAACCAAATAATTGCCATACCAAAGTAACTTTCAGCACCTTTGAACAATGGAGCAATCAAAGTAGCAATCATAGCACTGAATGGAACATGCAACCATGCACGGATAGCAACATCAATAATACCCATAGCAATGATTGAGAATGAGAATGGGAAGACATCACGGAAGTTTTGGGAAATAGCACCAGGAACTTCCTTAGGCATCTTGATAGTAATATCTTTCTCAACACAGAACTTGTAAATATGTACTGTTAAGAAAGCTGAAACAAAGGCTGATAGGATACCTTTTGTACCAAAGTAGTCGCCTAAGTAAGCACCACTCTTAGTAGTACCGATAGCCAAAAGCATGAAACCACACATTGCGGCCATCATAGTAGATGTACTATTAATAAATCTACTACCTTTAATACGTTGGTTCATAGAACCTGTGAAGGCTTTAGCTGTTGTCCCCGCAACGTAGAACCCTACAAATCCCATAGTATAGTTATAAATTTTGTTAAACCAATTGTTTAGATCAGTTGGTAGGTTAACTCCAAACAATGGTGGAACAGATGTTAAAAGAATGAAAATACTTGAGAACAAGATAATCGGCATAGCTGCCAAGAATCCATCCTTGATAGCCATCAGATAAACGTTCTTTGAAATTTTATCAAAGAATTTCTGGTGCTTTTCCAATCTATCAATAATAAACTGCATAATTACACCCCTTTTATAATTTCATAAAAAAATGACCGCAATTGGGCAAGGTACGACAAAGTACCAAGCACCAACTGCGGTCATGCCTAATTTAATAGTAACAATCCACAACTAGAAGCTATTTCATTGTGTCAGCAAGTGCCTTGTACCACAAAGCACTCTTCTTGATGTAACGTTTTTGTGTTGCAAAATCTACAAAGAACAAACCATAACGTTTGTTGTATCCATTGGCCCATGAGAATTGATCTTGAAGCGACCAAATAAAGTAACCATTTACATTGACCCCTTCACTACGAGCCTTCAAAATTGCTTCCATGTGTTGATCGACGAAATCGATACGTTTGTCGTCATTGATAATCGTGTCATCAGTCACATTTTCTGGCAATTCCTCTTTTAGTCCTAAACCATTTTCAGTAATGAAAATTTCTTTACTGTTTGGATATTCAGAACTTACTCGTTTCAAAATGTCATACAAACCTTCTGGATAGATGTTCCAATCCCAATCAGTTGTTGGGATATTAGGATTTTTAACTGCTTGACCAACTCCTTTGAATTTGAATGATGAGGTACCCTTCTCACCAGTACCATTGAAATGATTAGTACTTTCACCGTTATATGCGGCGAAGAATGATGGTTGATAATAGTTCAAACCAAAGTAATCATTTCGTGTCGAGGCTTTCTTCAAGATATCCATATCGCCATCTTGAATATCTAACTTAGCATCGTTAGCGTCAAGAATCTCATTGATAAGTTTCATTGTCTTATCAGTGTATTCACCTTTGAATGTCCCATCTAGTAAGAAGGCATTCATGAAGGCATCACTAAGGTCGGCTGCGTGTTGATTTTCTGGCGTATTTGGATATGGATAAACTGGTTGAAGTACATGAATCAAACCAATCTTGCCCTTGTAACCACCATCTTTGAACAAGTTGACTACTTTAGCATGTGCTAGTAGTTCGTTATGTTCAGCTTGAATGGCACTAGTTACATCGAACTTGTGGCTTGGTGGGAAGTTTCCTTGGATATATTGTGAATATGCTAGAGAAATCAATTCATTGATTGTAAACCAATGAGTAACTTCTGGGAATTCGTCGAAACAGAATTTCGCATAATCAACAAAATGATCAATATTCTTGCGGTTCAACCAATCGCCATCATCAAACAATGTCTTTGGAGAATCAAAATGATGTAGCGATACATATGGTTCAATGCCGTTATCTAAGCATTCCTTAAATAATCTGTGGTAGTAATCAACCCCGGCTTGAACTGGTTCTCCATAACCTTTAGGGAAGATTCTTGTCCAAGCAATTGAAACACGGATAGCATTCAAACCGTATTTCTTAGATAGGCGAATATCTTCAGGATATAAATGATAAAAATCACTGGCTGGATCTGGAGCAAAACGACCTTGAGCTTTCAAATAGTCATCCCACATCGTTTTACCTTTGCCATCAACTTTTGTAGCACCTTCTACTTGATATGCGGCAGTAGCGCCACCCCAAACAAAGTCTTTGGGCAATTTTTTCACACGATTTAATTCAATACTCAAACCCTTACCTCCTCTATTTCATATTCAAATTACGTTCGATCTTGTCGATACGCTTGTACTCATCAATGAAGAACTTGACCTCATCCATCAACATCATCGTTGTCATCAAAGTATCTTGTCCGTGAACCATGATGAAGGTAACATCCATATCTTCACCACCGGCTTCTTTACTCAAAAGCTTAGTTTGTTCATTGTGGGCATCAACGATTGATTGGTTAGCTTCATCGACACAAGCTTCAGCCTTGTCAAATTCACCCTTCTGAGCATGTTGTAATGCCTCGATCAAACTAGTTTTAGCATCACCAGCGTAAGCAACGATGGAAAAACCAGTCATTGATATTTCTTCTTTAGTAGCCATAAGAGAAACCTCCCTGAATTTCTTTATTTTTCTTGTATTATTCTTTGGATATGAATTAGAAAGTAGAGCAATTCATTATCATTCAAGTTAATATCCAGTCTTCTTTGAATCTTGTCACAAATTTCACTGGCAATCTTATAAGATTTTGGATATAACTTTCGAAAATCCGATTCGATATCTCGGTTCAAAATTCTTTTATCTTGTTCATGTGTTTGAATTCTCGCAACCAAATATTGGAGATGAATCATCAGACGGTCAAAATAATTCTGATTAGTGATATTTCTTGTGATTCCGTATTCTTTAAAAACTGTCTTAACGATTTTATTGACGTTATCACCGAAATTAGCTTGTTCTACTTTCTCCTTTTCCTCAGAGTTCTCACTCCCATGAGCATTGATAAAGTGCAAAGCAATTGCTTGGGCCGCATCTTTTGGAAAACGAACATTCAAATCATGATTAATCATCTCAACAGCTTTGTCCGCAATCTCATACTCAGTAGGATATTTGTCACGTATGTCAGGTGCGGTACTCTTTTGATACTTTCCTGCCATGATGTGCTTGTAAGTTTGTGCAATGTGGTCTGTTAACGTTACGTAGATGTAATCCAAAACTGGGTAGTGATAGGTTTGCTTTGCCATCTCAATGATTGAAAAGCTTGTCATCGTGATATCGATCGGTACGTCCTTGAGCAAGGTACCAAAACGATGCTTTGCTTCTTTGGTGTTTAGATAAAAGATCCGTTCAACTTGAGTTGGCGAAATATCATCTCCATGACGTTTTTGGAAGCCAACACCTTTACCTTGAACAATTGCCTGATCAGAATTATCTACGTCCACAAGAACTGTATTATTGTTATAAACTCGATTCACTACTAACAATGCCATCCATTCATCCCCCCTCTTTTCGAAAAAAAAGACCATGATCCCCACCCAAATAAAGTGAGGTTCATGGTCATGCCTAATTTAATAGTAACAATCCACGTGTTATTTAACTTACGACGTTAGTATAACTTCTATTGCCAATTTTGTAAACGCTTTAATTATAAAAATTGTTAAAAATTTTCATAATCCAATTATTTACCGGTCTACTTTTCAACCAAAAAAGTCATTGCTCTAGTCCGCTAATTATATGTAAGGAAGTGGTTTTTTTCATAAACCAAAATTAAAATATGATTAATTTAATAAAAAAGTTTTTTTCGTTTAAAATAAAGCGCTTAATCAATTGTCTAACAACAAGTTTAAACATTTTTATTTTTAGTAATATTAAATTTATTCTAATTATTACTACCAGTTTTATGAAAAATGCTTTAAACTATTACTAAGCTCGTATTTGAAAGGAGTTCTTTAACGTATGTCGAAATCTACACAAGCTATCGAATCTAAAGCATTTTATATTAACCCTAATCGATCAGTTGCCGTTGTTAATTACAATGAGGAGTATATCCAAGATATTGTTCAATTAGTCAACAGCCAAGGTTTCCACAACTTAGTTGACCTATATTTAAAGGAAAGCCAACTAGCTGTGACAAATAAAGTCGAAGGCCTAGCCGCTGATACTTACATCAATATTCTCAAGGCTATTTTGGTCGACGATAAACCTGCATATGAAAAGTATGGCAATGAACAGATCTTAAAGAGTATTGAAGATTTCTATTCATATTACCGTTCATATTTTAGAGTTTCTCTAATCAACAAACATGACAGTGCCATTGTCAAAAGTAATTTCATGAATATCGATAACCGATTCAATGAAGTTGTTATCAGCTTATACCGTGCTATCGAAGAAAAGCTTCAAGGATTTGCTAACCGTACTTATCGTCAAATCAATGCAGGTACTAATGCCTGTGTACTAACTCAATCGATCAAATGGGACACTCCTAAAAAGTATCAACCACTTGAAAGCATCCGTTTCTTGGACACAATCATGCTACGTCCACCAATGATGATGCACACTAAGAGTAATAAACGTGAAGGTGTCTTCAGTGCCGTTCCAACTAACCCTATCGAAAAATTCGACGGTACTCAAAATGACTGGTATTGCTTCCCTGCTAAAATTGGTGAAAGTTTAGCCTTCATCTACTTCCACCGTGACTACTTTGTTAGTGGTATCGCTTTGGCTAATTTGTTTGAAGTTGCTGATAAGGAAAGTATCGAAGGTAAGAAACCCGACGAAATTATCCTCTTTGGTCTCAAAGAAACAGAAGGCGACGTCAGCCACTACTATCACGATGAAGAAAATGATATTTGGGTCGGCGAAGTTCCTTACAACGATAAGACAACTTACTTCGGTTACATGAAGAAAATGTGCTTAACAGTTCACAATTTACACATGATTTATGAAAACCGTCTTCCAATCCATGGTTCAATGGTTAATATCAGTTTCTCAAATGGTAAAACTAAATCAGTCGTCTTCTTCGGTGATTCTGGTGCCGGAAAGTCAGAATCAATCGAAGCCTTGCAAGAGGTTGCGGATGATAAAATTATCAACATTGAAACTATTTTTGATGATATGGGTAGTTTTGCTTTTGATGACGACGGAAATATTTATGCTCAAGGTACAGAAACTGGTGCTTTCGTCCGTTTGGATGATTTGAGCAGTTCCGTTGCCTTCAACAATATGGATCGTGGTATCTACTTGAATCCAGAATTGAAGAATGCTCGTGTTATCTTGCCTGCCAATACTTACAAGCGTGTCATCGAACATCATTCAATCGACATGTGGGTTTATGCTAACAACTACGATTCAGAAATTGGTTTGCATCAATTCCCTAACGAAGAAGAGGCCAAAGCAACATTCATCGCCGGTAAGCGTAAAGCTCTAGGTACAACTGATGAAGTTGGTATGACTACTACTTTCTTCGCTAACCCATTTGGACCCGTTCAAGAAGAAGCAAAGACTCGTCCAGTTATCGATAAAGTCTTCAACAAGTTATACAAAGACAATGTTTACGTTGGTGAAATTTATACTCACTTGGGCTATGACAAGTCTAAAGCTAGTTTGAATGAATCAGCCAAAGAATTGTTGTCAGAGTTAATGAATAACTAAGACTATCAAAAAACGCTACTCAATTTTTATTTGGTTCTTTCTCAAGTTAGGTTACTGCTAGATGTCGTCGTCCGTTCTGCTTTGTGGATGCTGGAACGTACTGGGCGCAACTTGAAGCTAATTCCAGACCCGGGAATCATCTCCAAGCTTGACCTTTCACTAAGCGATAAATCGCTAAGTGAAATTTCAGTACTGAGCATCCACAAAGCTGCCACTACCGACTGAATAACGACAGTTATTATTTATTTCAGGTAAATCAAAATAGCATCAATTCAGATATAGCAAATTAACTATTCATCTGAATTGATGCTTATTTGTTTGATTATAAAAAATATAGAACCACTATCTAGTCCGGAATAGCAAAGAAAATTGGCTCAGCCGTGAAATTTCTCTTGGCAATTTATTGCCTAGTGAAAGACCGAGCTTGAAGACTTTGCCCGATTTTGGGTTTAGCAAAGGCTCCAAGTCGTGTCCACAGCGTTCCAGCCAAATTTTCTTTGCTATGGAGGACGGAATATTACTACTAACCGAAGTTAAAAAAGAACCCTTATTTCGAGTAACGTTTTTTTAATTGTATTTTTGATTTATTTTATTAGTTAATTTATCCAATTCGCGTGCCAATTGTTTATCTGCTTTTTTTACAGTGGGATTATTCAATTGGTATTTTTTTGTCTTCGAATCTTTGACCCAGAAATTATACTTTGCACCATCAATAGCAAAGGAATTCTTAATTGTAAAACCACTTTGCTTCAAGGCTGTATTGTATTCCAGAGGTTCATCCAAATGTATCGGCATCAACCCCGTTATAATCTCTGAACCAATATCAGGTAGTGGAAATTCATCGTGCTTGATCAACATTTTATGGTCAAAATCTTTTGGCTTGCTCATGTTAGCATACCAACGGTCGAATGAAACAACACCTCCATTTAGAGCTACGAAATAACTCTTATTTTGGAGCGTCTTATCCCCACTAAGAACTTTATCGATATGAATTGTCGCTTTAGTGTAGGCTCTGTTTTTGGGACTATGCATTTTTTCCAAATTAACAATCGTGCCCTTAATTAAAGCCTGATTATGATTCTTCAATTGATTCAAAGTCGTACCAACATAAGTTGATTCGTCCCTTAAAACATCACTTTGAATCACATCGGCATCGGCAATTTCTTTTTCCCATGCCTTTCTATTCTTTTTCAACAATTGAACTTGTTTTGATTGTCTAGTTTGGTTTTCGTGTACTGATTTTACACTACACGCAAATAACGGTAGCATAACGGTTAATGCCACCAAAATAATTAGTATTTTTTTCATCGGTCATCCCCTCGTTTCAATTATCTCACGTCTCAGACAACCGTTGTACCGCAATTATTTCATATTAATCACTAATTATTTTGTAAAAGATTTATAAGAACTATTCCACAGTAATAATTGGTTTTCGACCAGTCGTTTGATCCTTGAAATATTCATAATTACTTAGTTCCAAGAATGAACCTGAAATACCGGTAATATTAGTAAAGCCACGATTGATCAAAGCTCGAACCATGTTGTAACTTCTTTGGCTGGATTGACAGTGAATATAAACTGGAATATCAGTTGGAATCTCATCAAGTCTTTGACGGAACTGACTTAACGGAATATTAACGGCATTTATAATATGTCCAGCTTGATATTCATTTGGTTCTCTAGCATCAATAATAAAGGCATCTTTTTCAACTAGTTGACGGACTTTAGTAACAGGAATAGTTGGATATTCCCCGTTTAAGATATTCTCTGCGACTAAACCGGCCATATTCACAGCATTCTTAGCCGTACTAAACCAAGGAGAATAAGCCAACTCCAAATGCGTCAAATCAGAAATATTACCATTCATTGAAATCATTGTTGCAATAACATTGATTTGTTTGTCGACAGAAGATTGACCAATAGCTTGAGCTCCTAAGATTTCACCACTCGGATAGGCAAAAATCAATTTGAAGAAAATTGGCGACGTATTAGGCATTATGCTGACACGGTTTTGTGGTATAACGACGGCACAACGGTAGTCGATTCCTTCTGACTGACAAACTTTTTCGGTCAATCCCGTTGAAGAAACATTCAAATCAAACAAGTGAATCACTGAAGTTCCAATAACACCGCGATTATCAACTTTACGGCCATAAATGTGATCAGCTACATCTCTAGCTTGAATTTGAGCCGGAAAAGCTAAAGCTAAGCGAGTTTTCTTTCTAGTCAACCGGTTAGTAACTTCAATAGCATCTCCAACAGCATAAACATGCGGTATCGAAGTTTCAAAATGTTGGTCTACTGCAATTCCACCAGTTGTTCCCAATTTACAGCCTATTTTAGTTGCCAAAGTAGTTTCTGGTTGAACGCCAATCGCCATAATGACTGCTTGGGCTTTAATTTTTTTACCTGAAGCCAAGGTTACTTCTGTATCAGAGATTGCAGATAATCCATCATCTAGAATCAAATTAACACCATGATCATACAAATTCTTATGAACGAGTTGAGCAAAATCATCATCCACCGTCTGTAAAACTTGGCTGCTAGCCTCAATTACTGAAACATGTTTTCCCGCTTCAACAAGATTTTCAGACACTTCAAGACCAATAAATCCTCCACCGATAACAGCAACATCTGCCACTTTTTTATCAGTTAAATATTTTTGAATTTTTTTAATATCAACGACATTTCTAACTGAGAAGACATTTTCATTATCAATGCCTTTAATAGTAGTCGGCATAATTGGCTTAGCTCCGGGAGATAACACTAATTCGTCATAAGCATATTTCGTAACTTCACCTGTTTTGACATTTTTAACTTGAACAATTTTATTTTGGGGATCAGCCGAAATCACTTCTGAATTGACTACTGCTTTAATGTTGTACTGATTTTTGAATTGTTCTGGTGTTTTCAAAACAATATCATCAGCATTAGGAATCACACCACTCAAATGATATGGCAAGGAACAATTTGAGAAAGAAACATTAGGACCTTTTTCAAACATCGTAATATCTGCAAATTCATCTAAACGACGCACTCTGGCAGCAACTGATGCACCACCGCCAACTCCACCTACAATAACGATTTTTTTATTATCCATAAAAATCCCTCCTAATTAAATGCTCACTACTTGATAACCAAAGCCTAAACTATCTAAAAATTTCTGCAAATCATTCATCTTGATAAACATCGTTTTAGTATTGTCATTTGGATGAAAGGTCAATGGAATATCACCAACAATATCCTTTTCAAAATAAACTTGGACATCCTTTTGAGCGTTGTTCAACAATCCAAAAATCGAAACAAATCCTGGTTTCAAGCCAAGTTTTTCCATTAATAATTTTTCGGAAGCAAATTTCAGATGCTTTTCACCAATAATTTCCGCAAAACGTTTCATATCAAGTCTTTTATCATCATCCATAAAAACTAAATAATATCGGCGTTTCTTATTATCAGTCAAAAAGAGCGATTTAGTTCGAATTCCAGTCTTACCTTCGATATACTTATCCGCTTCTTCAGTCGTATAAACTGGAGGATGCTCGACCATGTCATAGGAAATATTTAATTCATCTAATTTAGATTTCACTTGCTCATAAGGTGTCATTATATTTACCTTCTTACAGTCATTTACTCTTATTTTAACAAGAAAGAGTACAAAAAAACCTGCAGCAATTGAATCCACCACAGGTTTTTTAAAAACAACGGAATCTTAGAACAAAGCTAGAATAAACCAGATTCCCGTCAAAACACTGATTTTAATTTTATCTGATTGAGATACTTCTAAGAATTTCCAATTCAACAGTGCTAACGTTCCAAAGCCAAGTACTCCAGCAATTCCATTGACCCAAACATTAGTCTTTTTAGCAATTAAGTAAATAATAGTAATCAGTACAGCCTCAATAGCTAGACCAATTGCCAAGTTAATTACCAATTTCACTTTGTAATTATCATTGTTTCTCAACAAGAGAGTAAACAACCAATAGCCAATCGCAAAACTAACGACTGCACTAATTACATATAGCAATAATTTCAACCACTTACCCATCTGTGGCATTTGTGCAACGTTTGGATCTGAAACAATCATTTCAATAACTGTCATCAAGATACTGATTAAAACTATTCCCAGCACTGACAACTTATCTAATTTGTATAATTTTTTCATGTTTTCCCCTATTCTTCTTTCAACAATCCGACTAATTCTGATTTAGCTGCTTTATTAGAAGGAATAAATCCGAAGATTAAACCAACTGCTGTCGATACCGCTAACGACAGGATAATTGCATAAGGCGTTATAACGGCTTTGAATGGTAAAAAGGCATTGATAATACTTACAAAAATATAACCGCAGATAATCCCAATAATTCCACCAATTATACAAAGAACGACACTTTCAATTAGGAATTGGTTGCGAATATCACCTGATGTAGCACCAAAAGCACGTCTGATTCCAATTTCCTTACGGCGTTCTGAGACCGTTATGTACATCACGTTCATGACTCCAATACCAGCAATCAACAAGGAGATCCCCGCAATAAAAGCGATAAAGTAAGTAATATCATTGAGAATCTTAGTAAATTGTTTACTGATTTGATCAGGATTTGAAACTGAATACGTACCAGTTTTCTTCTGTTCGCCAATCTTCTTCATCAATTTAGTGGCTTTTTTACCAACTTGTTTCTTGTTGGCATCAGAAGTGATATATAACTTTGCTTGATCTTTAGAAATTTGGTTCGCAAATAATTGTTTGAAAGTCGTTTTAGAAACATAAGCATCAGGACGGTAATCCATTGTTCCTACCCGATAAATTCCTTGGACTACAAAAACTGTCCCATCAATAGAGATCAAACGATTAAGAGCATTCTTCTTAAACAATTTATGAGCTAAATATTCAGAAATATAAACACCATTAGTATCACCATCTAATGACAAATACGTTCCCTTGACTAATTTCAAATGTTTAGGTTGTTTGTTCAAGCCGATACTGACATTTTTAGTTTTGTATTGAACTTTGGCACCAGCTTCAGCAACACTACTTGCTAGTTTGACGTGATCGACACCCTCGACACTGCTTAGAGCTGAAGCATCATTTTTAGTGAAACCACCGTCAGTATCGTAGACAGACTTAGATTCCCATTGCAGAGTAACTTTATTGCTTACGTTGTGACTACCCATTCCTTTAGTAACTGTGTGCGTGAAACCATCACCAATTGCCAAAATACAAATAACACTAGCAATACCAATGATAATTCCTAACATTGTCAAAAAGTTCCGGTTTTTATTTTTAGTAATCGATTTGAGTGCGATTGAAATCTTATCAGTCATGATTCTTCACGCTCTTTTCATCGTTATATAGTCGACCATCACGAATATAAACTGTGCGCATCGCATGTTCAGCTACTTCGCTATCGTGAGTAACCATGATAATTGTCGTTCCATCTTGGTTTAACTTTTCAAAGATATCCATAATCTCTTTACTAGTCTTTGAATCCAAAGCCCCAGTTGGTTCATCGGCGATAACTAATTTAGGACGATTAACAATAGCCCGAGCAATCGCTACTCTTTGTTGTTGTCCACCAGAAAGTTCCGTTGGTAAATTCTTCTCTTTACCTTTTAAACCAACTTTTTCAATCACCGATTCAATCAATTGATGCTTATTATTTTGCGCTTTTTTACTATAAATTAGTGGCACTTCAATATTTTCATAAACTGTATACGTCGAAAGCAACTTGAAATTTTGAAAAACAAATCCCAATTGATCGCCACGAATTTGTGATAATTCATTATCATTTACCGTTTGATAGTTCTTGTTCTCCAGCAAATATTCACCAGTATAACTTTGGTCAAGCAATCCTAAAATGTTGATCAAAGTCGATTTACCAGATCCAGAAGGTCCCATGATAGCCAAAAATTCACCATCTTTAACTTCCAGATTGATATCTTGTAAAGCAGTGAATTTGCCATAAGTCTTACCTACATCAGTAACTTTTAGCATCATTTCACCGCCTTATTTCAAAACTATCTTGTCGCCAGCTTTTAGACCGTCGATCACATAGTAATTTTGGTCTTTCTTCTTAATAGTGACGTGTTTTTTATGTTTTTTACCGTTCTTTAAAACTTTAACTGTGTTTCTTGCCCAAAGTGCATTCTTAGGAATCTTGTAACCATCAGCCTCAGTTTTGATTTGAACGTGCATTCCATAAGATAATTTAGTATCGGTTGCCACTCTAAAGTGATAGTAAGAAACATTGTGAGTGCTATAAGGAATAGCATCTTTTTGTTGGAAGTTACCAGAAATTTTCGTACCATCATTTTTGATAACAGTCACATTTTGACCTAATTTAATTTTACTTAAACTATATTCATTTACGTTTCCTTGAATCACTGGTGAACCATAGATGTAACTTCTACCAGAATCATCCTTATAGTAAGTTCCACTAATAGGTGCTGTGACAGTTCTATTTTGAGCTTTATTGATTTTATTTAACTTAGCTTGAGCCAAGGCTAAAGCTTCTTGATTCTTGCTCAATTCAATTTTATCGGCAGTAGTTTGATCCGATGAATTGTAATCTTGAATGGCTAATTGTGCTTGTTGAATTTCACTATTGGCACTAGCTAGGTCACTACTCATATCGCGATAAAAAGTAAATAAAATTTGTCCCTTAGTAACCTTTTGACCATTGATCACTCTTGAAGAAGCCAAAGTTTCATCTTCTGACTTAGGTTGGTCACTAACTGCTCGTTTATCATTTTCTTGAACAATTCCGTTAAAATAATTGCTATTGTCAGTACGAACGGTATAAGTTTTTTCAGCCGTATTTGTACTGCTATTATTCATTCCCTTTCCCATAACTAAAAAGAGGATAATTGCCACTAAAACAACATTGATTCCCCAAATGGCGATTTTGATTTTCTTCATAATAATCTCCCTAATTTGCTTTTAAAAACAGCATAACAATCATTAAACTAGCCAAAAGAGACTGTTATGTCAATATTTGGAAGACAAAAAAATAGAGCATCTCTGCTCTATTTTTTAAAAATTGATTATGAGAAATTAGTCGTAGCAACACAGTTAGCGTTTACAGTTTTTCTCTTATTTATAAAAATATTTTTTATGCCAATTCGGCAACTTTTTTATCTTTAGTTTTAGTCTTATCTAGCTTCTTTAAACCAATACCAGTGAATCCACTAAGAATGGAGAGAATTGGTGATAAGAGACTAAAGAAACAGAATGGTAAGAATGATAAGGTTGGTACGCCTAAGGTATTAGCAACGAAAGCACCGGCAACACCCCAAGGAATCAAGTAGTTGATTACAGTACCGCCATCTTCAAGTACACGACTCAAAGCTAAGTTATCAAGACCACGTTTGTTGAAAGTTTCCTTGAAAGCTTTACCAGGTAGGATAACTGACAAGTATTGTTCACCAACGAAGATATTAACGCCAATACCCGAAAGGATCGTAGCCGTAACGACTGAACCATTTGATTGAAGTTTTTCAGCTAGAGGCTTCATAGCAGTTTGAATGACGTCAAACTTCATTAATAAGCCACCTAAGGAAAGAGTTAAGAAAATCAATGAAACTGTACCCATCATGGAACTAATACCACCACGAGTCAATAAAGCATCAACACTGGCATTACCAGTTTTTGATACGAAACCATTTTCGATAAATCCAGCAACACTTTTAACTTGAGTATTAGGGTTTTCGATAAAGATCATTCCGACCGTAACGGTAATATTTAACAATAATGTTGCGACAGCTGGGATTTTCATAATTGAACAAATGAACAGTAGAGCGATTGGTAAAATAGCCCACCAAGAAATGAAGAAGTGACTATTTAATACATTCAAGGTTGTATCAATTTTACCGAGATTATTAGTAGAACCAGCATTACCTAATAAGGTGTAAAGAACTAATGAGATTAAAAATGCGGGAATTGTTGTCCACATCAAGTTTTTAATATGGGCAAATAAATCATCTTCGGCAATAGCTGATGCCAAGTTAGTTGAATCTGAAAGTGGTGACGTCTTATCACCAAAGATAGCTCCAGAAATGATGGCTCCGGCAACCAAAGCAGGATTCATACCTAGCGTTTGGCCCATTCCGAATAGTGCAATACCGATAGTTGAAACAATGGTAAAGGCACTACCGATGGAAGTACCAATCAAAGCACAAACCACGAAAACTGATGGCACAAACCATTGAGCGGAAATCATATGGAATCCAGCAACCATCATTGATGGAATAATTCCGGCCGCAATCCAAGTACCGATCAATGAACCAATTAAAATAAAAATGAAAATGGGAATAATACCATTACGGACCCCATCAGAGATTCCATCAAAAATTTCATCCCAGCTACTACCACGAAGCTTTGACCATAAGATCAATAGTCCAATGACTACTAAAACTGGCGTTTGAGGTGACAAACCAAATTTGATAACACCCAAACCTAAAATAACTAACATAACTACTAAGATAGAGATTGCTTCTCTAAAACTGACTGTCCTTTTACTTTTATTCATCCTAATTCCTCCAATTATTTCTATCTAATCCGACAAAACTAATATCGAGGATTACCACCACAAGTATGCATCATTTTCTCACCCTTTGTATAAAAAAAGTCCCTGCTGCAATTATGCAACAGGGACGATTTACCGTGGTACCACCCAGCTTGAGAATAGTCTAAATAAACTATTACTCCACTCTTGAGAATAACGGCTCTCTTATTCCGCTTGGAAAACCAAGTCATGTCTGGTATTTCATAACTACACCCTGACCGGTTCGCATCAACCACCGGCTTTCTTACACCCAGATGCATTACTAATTGATTCAGACACTTATATGTGTTTATTTGATTGACACCAACAATAACAGGCTTAAATTATTCTGTCAACCTCAATTAATTTTTTTATGCCATTTTATGATCAATGTACTTGGACAACAGTGACAAAGCATAGCAGACAACAAAGTACATCAAGGCCATCGCTACAAAGACTGGAATGATGTAATTAGGATCTTGTCCATAAACGACTTGGCCGTGTTGCATCAATTCAGGCACAACGATGATAGTTGCCAAAGAAGTATCCTTGATCAGTGAGATAAATTGACTAACCAAAGCCGGAATCATTTTTTTATAAGCTTGCGGCAAAACAATATGCCACATTGCTTGAGTAAAAGTCATTCCCATTGCTCTGGAAGCTTCCATTTGGCCAATATCAACTGCCATGATTCCTGAACGAATAATTTCAGCAATCATCATCGATTCAAAGACTGTCATCGCTAAAATTGCGGCCGGAATCGTATCTGGTTTGAATCCAAAAGCTGGCAAGCCAAAGTAAACAAAGAAGATAATCAGTAGCAACGGCAAATTACGAATAACATCAATCACAAAACCAATAATTCTTGATAAATAAGGAATCTTACTATAACGCACAATCCCCAAAACCGAACCGAAAATAAAGCTTAAAACCACCGATATAACGGAGATTAAAATTGTTACTGACAAGCCTTGGAGAAGAAATCTAATATTTATCCATGAATAAGCATCTATCCAATTTTGCATAATTTACCCCTCCTAAGCTAATTTTCTTTCTAGATGTTGCATATAGTAACTGATTGGCAAAGTAATAACTAAGTAGAACAAGCCAACGATTATATATGTATTAACAGTTTCAAAAGTCTGTGAGGCTATCGCATTACCTTGATACATCAAATCAAATCCAGCCACGAAAGCTAGAACTGATGAGTTTTTGACTAAGTTAACGAATTGGTTCCCCAAAGGTGGAATGACATATTTAAACGCTTGTGGCAAAACGATATAACGCATAGCTTGCCAAAAAGTCATTCCTTGTGAACGAGCAGCTTCCATTTGACCAATATCAACTGAATTGATTCCGGCACGGACTGTTTCGGCAATAAAAGCTGAAGTATAAATCGTTAAACCAATCGTTCCTGCAGTGAAACCATTGATCTTAACAATATACAACGGAATTACTAAGTAGAAAAACATCGTTATAACCAATAAAGGAATGTTACGGAAAACTTCAACATAAACATTACCGATTATTCGCAAAATTTTATTGGGAACAACCTCCAAAATGGCAAACAATGAGCCGATGATCAGACTAAAAAACAATGCTAAAACACTGGATAACAAAGTCCAACCGAATCCGCTAATAAAGGCATGCCAGTTGCTAGATAATAGATTTATCATTTGCGTAACACCTCCTTATAGTTAAATCCAGGAACATTTCCAAACCACTTAACAATCAATTTATTATAGGTTCCATCCTGTTGTACTTCTTTTAAAGCTTTATTGACTGCTTTTCTAAAGTCATCTTGACCCTTGTTAATACCGATACCATAAGGTTCAGTTGTAAAAGCCTTACCTTGTAGTTTATAACCCGGATTATTGACTGCCATACCAGCTAAAATAACGTTATCAGTTGTCAAAGCATCACCTTGTCCTGATTTCAAAGCTGTCAAAGCCTGAGCATAATCTGGCAATTGAAGCACTTGAGCTTTTGGAGCAAATTTCTTAACGTTTTCAACTGAATTTGAACCAACTACTCCGATGATGGTTTTGTTGTTCAAATCTTCAACTTTTTTAACCGATGAATCATCTTTTACTAATAATGATTGTCCAGCATCAAAATACGAATTAGAAAAATCAATTGTCTTTTGACGTTCTGGCGTTATGGTCATTGTAGCGATGATAGCATCAATATTACCGTTCTTCAGTAACGGGATACGAGATTGTGACGTAACGGTAACGAACTTAGCTTTGGCATCTTTACCGAGCATCTTCTTAGTTAAAGCTGTCGCTAAATCAATTTCAAAACCTTTTTCTTTACCATCTTTAACATCGATCAAGCCCAACAATTTGGTATCGGCTTTAACACCCCAAGTTATTGTCTTACTCTGTTTATCATTTTCGAGTATATTTTGAGAAGACAACGGTTTTGACCCGCAAGCAGATAAAGTAAGCAAGAGTAGTAAAGAAGTCATCATCAACATTAAATATTTCAGTCGTTTCATAACTACTACCCCCTAGTGTTTAATAATTTTACTCAAGAATTGTCTAGCACGTTCATTATCAGGATGATTGTAAAACTTGTCCGTTGGTTCATCTTCTAGAATTTGACCTTGGTCCATGAAAATAACCCGGTTGGCTACTTCTTGTGCAAAGCCCATTTCATGAGTAACGATCAAAGAAGTCATATCACCTTGATTAGTAACATACTTGATAACGTTCAAAACATCATCAATCATTTCTGGATCCAAAGCACTAGTAGGTTCATCAAAGAGCATGCAACGAGGTTTCATCGCTAAAGATCTAGCAATTGCCACACGTTGCTTTTGTCCACCAGAAATCTGTGATGGCATGTTATGAGCCTTATCAGCCAAACCAACTTGGTCTAATAAGTTCATCGCTTGCTTTTTATTTTCCTCTTCACTTAATTTCAAAACGATTCTTGGAGCTAACATAATATTTTCTAAAACGTCTTTATTAGCATATAGATTGAAGTGTTGGAAAACCATCCCGACATCTTTTCTAATCAAATTGATATCAGTTGTTTTATCGGCTATGTCATGACCATTGACGATCAATTGACCTTCTTGAATTGTCTCTAGACCATTAACCGTTCTAGCCAAAGTACTTTTTCCAGAACCAGAGGGTCCGATTAAAACTACCGTTTCCCCTTTGTCAATTTTCAAGTTAACATCTTTTAAAGCATGAAAATTACCATAATATTTTTGTACGTCACGGAATTCGATCATTGACATAATTAATTCTCCCTTCTTCATTAACAAAAATTTAATTTAATTTTTTTTATTAAGAAAATTCTAATAGTTTTTTCAAAATTTAGCAACAAAAAGTTATTTTGTGAAATAAATGTTCGATTTCAAAGTCAAATAATAATTACTTATAAAATCTATAACACGGGCATTATGACGTTATTTGTGCTCTTTTAAATCTCATGAAAAATTTTTTTCGAACAATCAAAAAAAATCCACATTACGTGAGAATGTGGATTTAATTTACGAAACTTGTTGAGGATTTCGAATAATTATTAAGGGGGGAGTGCTTCTCTTCCGAGAAGCTGAGCACGAAAGGTAATACCCGCCGTGCTCAGTTCCTCGGAAAGGAACTGTAAAACTTATTTTAGAACGATCTTCTTGTAAAGGTATCTCGTTAAGAAATAGTAACCAAGATACAAGACGATGAAGATAGCGAACGGAATTTCAATATGCATGTATGGTTGATACAAAATTTTCACAAATAGTTGCAAACCAATCAAGACGTGGATAATTCCCAAAATTGCTGGAACTGAGAACAAGACAGCTATTTCTTTGTTGATAGTGGAACGCAACATCTTAGGCTTAGTACCAATCTTGTAAAGCATGTTATAACGCTTAACGTCACTATTAGCACCAGACAAAATCTTGAACATCAAGCAACTGGCTAACATAGCTAGAAAGGCGATTCCTAGGAAGAATCCCATAAATTCTAAGCCAGAGAAGAAACCATTGATGAGAGTATAAGCGGCAAATTTATCGCCACCAGCTTTCTTCAAAATTGGATAACGTTTATTTTCGGCTTTAGAAATCGCTTTGATTTCAGACAAATTGTCTTTAAATGAATTAGTTTTAACTAACACAGTTTTGGTCACTGGACTGTTAATAGAATTGTATTCTTGATCACTAACAAATTTTGTTTCCATAGCCCTAGTTTGTGGCAATCTAGTATTCATTAATTCATATTGAGCATTAGTGTTTTTCTTTAAATTAGATGATTTATTGAAACTAGATTTCATCGTATTGATATTGATTTTTGAATAACCGATAGGTTGTTTCTTAAATTCACTAGCACGATAGTAAACATTTTTACCATCAGTTTTGTAATTGTAAGTAACTTTTTCTTTAACGTTTAAACTCTTCACACGCTTATTTTGAGCGGCATTTGGATTAGTTAATTGCACGTCATAATAGTTTTGACCATTTACAACGTTATCGATTTGATTATTAAAACCAAGTCCAACTGTAATAGCACCCAAAGCTAGAGCAAACATGATTGAAACCATTGAAAGGATCTTTGTATAATCATTGATTCGAAAACTCAATTGTGAAAGTGTAAAGTTATTCAACCCTTTTTGGGAGAATTTCGTATTCTTCTTCAACATAACAATCAATGAAGTAACAAAAGCATTGATTGTGAAATATGAACCACCAACAATTGTTACTAAAGCAACTGGAATTCCAATATAGATGGCACCAGGATTATTACCAGAGAAGTACATTGTGAAATAGCCAATAGCCAACAAAAGCAAACCTAAAACGGCTTGAACAGCTTTCAAAACGCCGTTACGTTTAATTTTGACTGGTTGACTATCACGATTCAATAACGTTAAAACTTTAGTTCTACGTAAGGAAATAGAATTTCTTAGTGCTGAAAAGATGAAAATAACGATGAAAAAGACGAAAGTCCAAATTAATGCAGGTAAATAGAAACTACTAAAATGCTTAACTTGCATATCTAGCATATTAATCAACCAACGGCTGACAAAACTAGTTGCAACGATACCGATCAATGTACCGATAATCGTTGAGATAGCACCAATTGCAAATGTTTCAACAAAAATCATTTTAGAAATTTTACTACTCTTAGCACCGAGCATCATGAACATCCCGTACTCTTTTTGACGCATACTCAACAGAAAAGTGTTGGCATAATTGATGTAGACGATAGTAATAATTGCTAAAAGAACAATCCCGAAAGCAAAGATGAAACTAGTTGCTGAAGCTGGGGAATTTGAACTTAAGAAAGCCTTATTCGTGGCTAACGACATAAACATATAAAAGATGGCTGAAGCAATCATCAAGCCAGAAAACAAAACACTGTAATCACGTAGACGATGCTTGATACCACTTAAAGCTAATTTGTTTAACATATTTTCCTCCCCTATTCTGCAAATGTTCCTAATGAATCTAAGATTTCTTGATAGTATTCAGCTCTACTTGCATCTTCTTTCTTCAATTCTTGGCCGATTTCACCATCTTTAATGAATAAAATACGGTCACAGAAACTAGCTGAAAATGGATCATGAGTTACTAGTAAAATTGAAACCTTATCTTCACGATTGATTTTTGTTAAAGTATCCATCAAAGCACGGGCACTCTTGGAATCCAAAGCACCAGTTGGTTCATCCCCAAAGACGATTGATGGTTCATGAACTAAAGCACGAGCGGCCGCAACACGTTGTTTTTGACCACCAGATAATTCGGTTGGATAGTGATTCAAAATCTCCGTTAAACCTAATTTTTCGGCAATACCTGAAACTGCCGGCTTAATTGCTTTAGCTGGTTTATTTTGTAGAGCCAATGGTAAAGCAATATTTTCATAAGCTGTTAGGTTTTCTAGTAAGTTAAAATCTTGGAAAATAAATCCAATTTTATTAGCACGAAAATCTGCCATTTGATTGTTATTTAATTTAGTAATATCTTGACCAGCGATTTGAACCTTTCCGCTAGTAGGGGTATCTAATGTAGATAAAATATTTAATAAGGTAGTTTTACCTGAACCTGAAGCACCCATAATTCCAACGAATTCGCCGGGCTTTACTTCAAAATTAACGTCTGACAAGGCTTTAAATTGTTTTTCTCCAGCCTTTCCATAAATCTTTTCAATGTTTTGTACTTCGACGATTTTTTGCATTTTTTGCTTCCCTCCATTTGATATATCTATCATAATGGTTAATGTCTTTTAGGTCGTTCGATTCTCCTTACATCTTCTTACACTTTTGTAAGTCCGAATTAAAGCGATATAATATTGAAGATATATTAATAAAGAATTCTTTTTAAATTTTGATTAGTGCCAAACTGCCGTCGTCCGTTCTGCCTTGTGGACGCTGGAACGTACTGGGCACAACTTTAAGCCAATTCCAAAACCGGGAACTGTCTTAAAGCTTGGCCTTTCACTAAGCGATGAATCGCTAAGTGAAATTTCAGTACTGAGCATCCACAAAGCTGTCACTCCCGACTAGATAACGTCTTTTATTTGTTACTTCAGTGATAAAAAATAGAACCACTATCTAGTCCGGAATAGCAAAGAAAATTGGCTCAGTAGTGAAATTATTCTTAGCAACTTGTTGCTTAGAATAAGGCCGAGTTTTGAGATTTTGCGTACTTTGTAAAAGCTCAAAATCGTGCCCACTACGTTCCAGCCAAATTTTCTTTGCTATGGAGGACGGAATCCTACACTAATCCAATTTAAGAAAGAATCACAAAAAAGGGGTGTATTTCCAATGGGGAAGAAAATGCCAGAATTAGACTCGAAAAAGTCATACATTAGCTGGCCTGTTGTTGCTTTAATGGACTTCGTTACCGTTATTGGTTTCGATGATATTGTCTACAACTTCCATAACCAAGGTTTGGGAATTGTTTTTACTTGGATTTTAATGTTATTTTTATTTGTTGTTCCTTATGAGATGATGGTCGGTCATCTAGGTTCAACTTTTGATGAAGAAGGTGGCGGGGTCACTTCTTGGGTCCGTGCCACTGGTGGTAACCTTTGGGGTTATATTTGTGCCTGGACTGTTTGGGTATCCAGTTTGCCTTATATCGTTGATGTTGCCAATTCAACTTTGATTTCATTTGGTTGGTTGATCAACGGTAATGGTTCCATGTCAGATAAGATGAGCAATTCAATGTTCGCCTTATTGACAGCTGTTATTTTTACGATCTTTATTTTTATTCAACATCATTTAAGAAATTCACTACAGATTTTGAGTATCATCGGTGGTGGTGCTATGTTCATCGTGTCAATCCTTTATGTAGTCATGATGATTGCTTATCTTGGACAAGGTAATATGCCACATACTCAACCATTTACTTTGAAGTCATTTATTCCTAAGTTCGATATGCACTACTTATCCACTTTCGGATTAGTTATTTTTGCAATGAATGGTTCTGAATTTGCAGCTCCATACGTTACCGAAATGAAAAATGGTAAACGTGACTTTCCTAAAGCTATGTGGATGCTAGCCATTATGACTGGTTTCTTAACTGTTTTAGGTTCATTTGCTCTAGGTGTCTTCTTCAATGCTCACCACTTACCAAATGATTTGAAGATGAACGGTTCTTACTATGCTTTCCAATACATGGGACAAGAATTCGGTATGGGACAATTCTTCCTATATCTATTTGCTTTAACGCAAGCACTTTATATGATGGCTCAACTAGCTGTGTTGTTGGACGCTGGTACAAGAATGTTCCTATCCGATACAGCTAAGGAATATTTACCAAAAGGTCTAACAAAATTAGATAAACGTGGTCTACCTATCAACGGTTACTGGTTAACGACTGGTATTTGTACGCTTATCATGGTTTTGAGTGCTACTTTGCCAAATATGAATTCAATTTTCAATCAGTTGTTAAATCTAAATGGTATCGTTTCACCATATACGACTTGTTTCCTATTTAGTTCCTTTATCTTAGTTAGATTACACGAGGACCGCTTCCAGTCTGATTTTGTTTACATTAAAAACAAGCATTTGGCTATCTTAGTTGGTGCTTGGTGTTTTGCCATCACTTTCGGAGCAGCCACTTTGGGTATCTTCCCAACTGATGAAACACCGGGAACTTCAGCTTGGACACATGTTTTAACTTTAAATATCATTGAACCGCTGATTATGATTGCTATTGGTATCATCTTGCCATTGATTGCTAGATACCAAAGAAATAAAGAACTTAACTAGAGTTTCTAATTGACTTATTCAGTCGATAAAGGTTAATTTGGTAGTGTTATAAATAAATATATATTCTGAGGAGAGTTATTATGATTGATGAAATTATGAAAAATATCGAGCATTACGATACGATTATTATTCTCAGACATCAAAATCCAGATCCAGATGCCGTCGGGTCACAAACAGCCCTAGCGAATATTCTGAGAGAAGCTTATCCTCAGAAAAATATTTATACTGCTGGAATTGATTTGTCCGTTCTCGACTGGATTGGCAAAATGCAGCAGGTTGACAGTGAAACTTATCAAAATTCACTTGTTATTGCCGTTGATACAGCCAATGCTAGACGAATTGATAACAATGGTGATTACAAAAAAGCTGACAAAATCATTAAAATCGACCACCATCCTAATGTTGATGCCTTTGGTGATATCAATTGGGTCGACGACACCTCAGCCAGTTGTGCTGAAATGATTTATGAATTAACTGAAAAAGTCGCCAATCTTAAAATTTCCAAATCAGCTGCCTATAATCTTTATGCCGGCATGGTTGGTGATACAAATCGCTTCTTATATGCTGGAACAACTTATAAAACATTAGAAGTGGCTGCTAAATTAGCCAAAACTGGTATCAATATTTCGGAAATAAGTTTGCATGAAGATGAAATGTCGATGCGAGTAGCACGTTTGGAAGCCTACATTCTAGACAATTTCCAAGTAACTGATTCCGGATTCGGTTATATCATTATCAGAAAAGACGAATTGGAAAAATTCAATCTAGACGATGGTGAATTAGACCACGTTGTTCCTTTAATTGGACGCATCAAAAACGTCAATAATTGGATCGTCGTCAGTGAAAAAGATCTCAACCGTTTTAGAGTTAATCTTCGTTCAAAGAATGTTTCTATCAACGGTGTAGCTGAAAAATTTGGTGGCGGTGGTCATCCCTTAGCTAGTGGCGTTTATGTCGGTAGTATGGATGAAGTCAAAGCTTTAATTCAAGATATGGATAACTTAAATAAATAGAAAAACGCAAAAACCAAAGTCGGTTTTTGCGTTTTTTATTTACTATTCTAATGATGATAATTTTTCAAAGTCAGCATCACTTAGTGAAACATCTGCTGATTCCAAATTATCCTTTAGATGAGCTAATGAGCTTGTTCCAGGAATTGGAATGATATTGTCAGAACGTTTCAACAACCAAGCTAGAGCTATTTGAGCAGGACTAGCATTGTATTTCTTAGCGATATCTGCCAAAGGACCATCATCCTTTGCTAAATGACCTGTATCCAATGGGAACCATGGCAAGAAGGCCATTTTTTGTTCTTTAGTATAATCAACAATTGCATCGTCGCCTTTATGGTGACCAACATTATACATATTTTCAACTGCATCAATCTTAGCTATCTTTTGAGCAGCCTTTAGTTCATCGAGCGTTACTTGACTAATTCCAATATGCTTGATTTTACCCTCGTCTTGCATTTTCTTTAATTCGCCAACTTGATCCTCAATCGGAACTTGTGAATCAATTCTGTGCAAGAACAACAAATCTTCATGGTCACGACCAAATTTACGTAGAGACAATTCCACTTCTTGACGTAAAAATTCAGGTCTACCTAGTGGTATCCATTCATTAGGACCAGTCCGAACTTGTCCTACTTTATCAGAAATAAAGATTTTATCAGAATCAGGATATTCCTTTAAAGCTTGAGCTAAATAAGTATCAGCTTCCCAAGGTCCATAGGAATCGGCTGTATCAACAAAATTAACGCCCAAATCAAAAGCATTCTTAATTAAATCAACGGCTTGTTGAGGATCTTTATAAGCACCCCAAACACCCTTGCCTGTCAATTGCATCGTCCCGTATCCTAAACGGTTAACGACAAAATCCTTATCGAATTCAAATTTTCCTGCATTTTCAACGCTATTTTTTACCATTAAATCAACCTTCCACAAGGAGATTAGTATCCCATTGCAATATAAACCCTAAGCCTTTTTTATAAGTTAAACAAACATTTGAACTGTACAAAAAAAACAGCCCTTTAATGACTGCTTTACAAATCTTGCTCAACTTTTTCATTATAATAAACAATTTTTGGTTCAAATTTCTTACCATCAAAATGAACTTTAGTTAGCGACAAATTGTCTGATTCTACTTGGCTTAACAAAAATGGCGCATTCATATTGACCATTGCCGTCAAAATTGCACTGTGCGTTACTACAATCACTGGTTTAGTTTCGACTGCCAATATTTTTTCGATACCCTTACCAAAACGATCCCAAAATTCCTTGCTATTTTCAGCTAAATGTTTAGGATCGATTTTTGATAGCTTATCCTGCATTTGGTTAGCATTCATTTCGTCTAAAGTTTCTTCAACCGTTTTACCAGCAATTTTCTTATAAACTTCTTTTTTAGATTGTCCTTCAAAACTACCATAAAATTGTTCACGCAATTCTGGCATTGTAATCATATTCAAAACTTTGCCACCAGCAGCTTTTAGCCCATTGTTCAATTCCGTTACTGTTTGGACTGAACGATTCATATCACTACAATAAATATTCTCTGAAGTTTCACCTAAATTAATCAAGGTCCGTCCCATTTGATAAGAATCTTTGTGACCATTATCAGTTAAAGGAGTATCCGACCAACCTTGCATTTTGTCTAAATAATTGAAAAAAGTTTCACCACTACGTATAAAGTAAATATCCAATCGATCACTCCCTTAATAAAAACGTTTACTTTAGGAACTATTGTAATCTTGCAACCGATAAAACTCAATTTTCTAAAATTTATCTGCCTAATCAACTTTCTTCTATTATAAGTAAAGGCTTACAATGAGAGTATAAAAAAGAAGGAGTGAAGAAAATGTTTTTTATTGATACCTCAAGAAATGGCAAACCAGTTTACAATGCCATTGTGAATCAATCATTAGATAATTATTTAGTCAACGACTTGCGACTACCCGGACACGGTCTGATTTTGTACGTAAATAACCCTTCTGTTATCATTGGTGTCCATCAAAATGCCTACGCTGAAGTCAACTTCCCTTATCTCAAGGAAAAGAATATTCAACTAGTCAGAAGAACTTCCGGTGGAGGTGCTGTCTACCACGATTATGGCAACTTCATCTTCGAAAATATCGTTATCGGTAACGATGAACATTTCGGTGAATATGACTACTTCGCTAAACCAATTCTCGATGCCCTACATGCAATGGGCGCTACTGATGCACAAATGCATGGTCGTAACGATATCGTCATCGACGGCAAAAAATTCTCCGGTATGACTATGTTCAAAGTCGGCGATTCCTTTGCAGCCGGTGGAACCTTGATGTTTGACCTCGATATGGACACTGCCAGTAAAGTTTTGACACCTGAAAAGGATAAGCTTGAATCAAAGGGTGTTAAATCCGTCAACAAGCGTATCACTAACATCAAATCTTACTTAGACGAACCTTATCGCAGTATGGATCCGGTTCAATTCAAAGACGAATTATTAAAACATATTTTCAAAGTCGACAAATTATCCGACATCAAGACTTACAAATTAACTGATCACGATTGGGATATCATCGACTCCCGTTTGAAAGACAAATACGATACTGATGCTTGGAATTACGGCAAGAACCCTGGTTTCACTAATTATGTTTCCAAACACTTCGATATCGGAACAGTTGCCTTCAATTTCTCACTCAAAGATGAAAAAATCTCTGCTATTAAAATTTACGGCGACTTCATTACCGGTGGCGATGTCAGTTTGATTGAAAAAGCCTTACTTGGAACTAAATTTGAAAAATCAGCTTTAGTTGAAGCTCTATCGAAAGTTGATTTGAAGAACAATCTCGGTGATATCGAACCCGAACCACTAATAGATTTATTATTATCGTAAGAAAAAAGCTATTCAGTTTTCGTAACTGAATAGCTTTTTTATACAGTTTGTTCCAGTAACTCTACATCTTGTCCCGATTTAGAAGTGATTTGTTTCAAGGCTTGTTCGATTTTTTCATCTTCTGTAGCATCCATCGACAAGTCCAAGGTAATTTCAAATCCATCTGTTGTTTTTAATTCAATATAAAATGGTGTCGCTAAATTGATTAATAATTTTTGTGGTGCGTAAACGTTAAAAAATACTCCACCGACAATATTATCAGGAACCTTGATTCCTTCGCCACTGACTAGTGAAATCTTGGCAATTTTAGAAAATTCCAAAAATTCTTGGTTAGTTTTGGCCGGCACAATAATGGCCGATAACTTGCGATCCAACGTACTGTAATCGTAAAAGTAAATTCCCTTATCAGTGACTTCCCAATAGCCGTAATTGTCATTGAGATTGATGGAGTACAAAAATGGTCCAATGATTAAACATAAAATCGTAAACGCTCCAGCAATCATAATACTGTTAGAAAAAGTATAAATAAAAATCCCAATTATCAAACTGACCGCCACAATGACTAATAACGGTTTGTAACTGACTTTTCGTCCAAATTCTAAATTCATAATATACCTCGAAAAATTTCATTCCCTTAAGAATACCATTTTTTAGTATATAGCGCTTACTTAATCAGAAACGCTCCTACGACCAGAAAGATTATCCCCATGATCAAGGAGAAGTAGACACCCATAAATACGTATGGTTGAGGGTTCTTTACTTTTTCTTTGATGTTGTAGTAAGTTTTCCGACCAACATAAATTTGATAAATCCCCATAATAATTACGATTATTCCAATTAATTCAGTCATTATAAGCGCACCACCTTTAACTCAATGATATGCCACTATTGAGTAAAAGAAAAAGGTTTGATTCTCTAAGAAAAATATTTAGAAAAGTTAAATACTGAACTCACTACCGAAACCAGTCCAGTTACGACAATAATTAAGAATGCGATACCTTTTATACTACAGACATCTTCCCAAGGAAATTTCAGCAGAAAAGATAATCCTAAAATGCCGATCCAAAAATATTTTACTTTGTAAAAATCTCGATTGAAGCTCACACAATCCCTTCTTTACTCCGTCTTTACTTTTAGTTTAATTGAAAATTATTTTTTCATGCCAAGTTTATCCTGAACCAGCAATTTTTCATCATGAACGAGTTGTCTCTGATAAATTTTCTAACAAATATAAGTCGATAAGCACAATCGCTATAACGATAAAGGATATAAGCAATCAAAGATGTTAGAAAATCACTGAATAATAGCTTTTTATCACTAAGCGGAATTAAACGATATCTGTTGTTATTAACGGATTGTTTCTACCCAACGTTTCATTAAATAAATATTGATAAAACTAAAGATTACTAGCCAAATGAACATAATTCCTGAAGTTATCCAAATAGCATTACTAAATTGTGAAAGCGTCTGTGCTCCCATGTATCCTGTTGTATAAATCAATCGATAAACGTAACCTGTTGCAACATCAAAAACCACCGATGCAGCCCAGATCACTATTAGATAGAGAATAAAAGTTACGAATTTTTGTGATTTAAATGGTAGAAAACCCTTGATCCAACTAATTAGAAAATGGATTAAAGTAATTCCGCTCCACGTTACTAAAGTCACTAAAATCATAAAAACTACTGCTCCAAACAATAGTCCCATTCCTGAAGTCGAGCCTGAAAAATCACCAGACCCGATATTTCCAAAATTGCCGATTGCATATAAAATAGCTGCAATAATTGCTTCCAAAATTTGTAAATAGACAAACGCTACAAAAGTAGTAAATAAATTACTGATGTATAAAGTCGTATCGGTAACTGGTATCAAGCGATAGTTATTACTTGTAAATACGTGTTCATTTTTGCGCGACAGCATAATGAAACTGACAAAATTGACGATTGTCACACTAACAACAAAAGTTTGAAAGAAGAAATCAAGCGTAGTATTAGAGCCACTAGAGATTAGTTGCATAATAAACAAAACAATTAAAGCTAAAATATCGATTCCGACGATCCAATTCATCAATCGCCACTTTTCACGAATCAAGCTTTTACTCAAACTAGCGAAATCATTCATTAGGTAGACCCCCTTCGTAGACTTTTTCGTAATACTCTTCGACACCCAAATGATACTTCTCTTGAATCGATTCGACTGAACGCATTTCATAAACCGTCTTGTCCTTAATAATTACGATGTCATCCAACAAACTAGCTATTTCTGTCACGTAATGATCACTGATAATGATTGTAGAATCATCCGATTTCCAACGAATAATACTGCTGACGATTTTCTTACGGGACATACTGTCGATGCCACTCATCGGTTCATCCAACAAGTACAATTTCGTATCTCGTGCTAAAGCTAAAGCAATCACTAACTTGCCAAGTGTTCCGGTTGAAAGACTCGACAATCGTTTTGACTCATCCAGCTCCAAATACTGAGCAATTTCTTGATACTTTTCCATTGAAAAATCAGGATAAACGTTCTGATAAAAGCTAACTATTTCACTGACTTTGGTATTGCGACCGAAGCCACCTAATTCATCACTCAAACTGACATTTTTCTTGATATCGGCTTTCTTAGTTTTACCGCATACCGTTATAACGCCTTCTTTGATGGAATTAACTCCTGCAATCAGTCTCATTAAAGTGGTTTTACCAGCTCCGTTTTCTCCCAGGAGTCCGATAATTTTGCCACTGACAATTGATAAATTGATGTTGTCTAAAATAGTCTTATAGTTTTTCTTGTACGTTAAATTGTTTATTTTAAGTAATTCTGCCATTTTATCTCCTCCTTTTTACTTAGTTGCTTCTGACCATCTATTTAATAGATATAAATTCAAAAATGTTAAAACAATATTCCAAATTAATAGTATGAACAAACTCATATTGAGCATTCTCACGACACTACTGAAACTAGTAGTAACTTCTCTTACACCTAAAAGGATCAAAGTGTTGGCAGTAATAGCATTGAACGCCACCATAACGCCCCAAATCACAATTAAAGTTAAAATCACTGTCGCAAAAGTTTGTTTTTTAATTGGTAAAAAATCTCCTACTAGAGAAACTAATAACCGAATTACAACACTACCAACTAAAATCAACATGATCCCTAAAACAATTGCTATAACTACTTCAAATTTGAACCAATACTGGCCGGCACTGAAATCTTTAATCATAATTTGGTCATATGGATTTGGAAAAATCGCATAAGCAACAAAATAGACAATTGCCTCCCCGACTAGTAAATAAATTACGACGAAAAAGGCTGATAAAAAATTGCTGAAATAAAGTCCTTTGTCACTAATAGGAATCAACCGATACTTGCTGCTGTCACAAATATTAATGACTGACATTACCAAAAAGACTACACCGATAATCACGGCTATAAAAACGCCACCAGTTAAACTCGTGGAATCAGTAATATTGAAGATTTTCTTATAAAGAATCATTAATAGTAGAGCTAATGCGTGAAAACCCAATATCAATGAAATTATCTTTCCACGTTGACGAAACAAATTTTTATTAACTCGACTAATACTACTCATCGTCTGTACCCCCTTCGTAAACTTCTTCATAGTAAGCTTCAATACCCAAGTGATACTTTGCTTGAATTTCTTCAACTGAATCTACTTCATAAACGGTTTGATTCTTGATAATAATCACGTCATCCAACAAAGCAGCAATTTCTTTAACATAATGAGAACTAATTATCATTGTGGCATCATCATTTTTCCATTGAATAATGCTCTTAATAATCTTTTTACGTGTTATAATGTCAATTCCATTCAGAGGTTCATCCAATAAATAAAGTGGAACTTGACGTGCTAAAGTTAATGCAATCGTTAATTTTTCAGTCTCACCGGTTGATAAATTCTTTAGATTTTTTCGATTATTAATAGCTAGAAAATCAGCCATCTCTTGATATTTTTCCATGGAAAAATCAGGGTAAACGGTCTGATAAAATTTAACAATATCTTTGATACGATTGCGTTCAAACCAACTTCCAGCAAAAATATCTTTAAAAGCACTCTTGAGTGAATAAGTTGTGCTGACACAAGATTTGATGGCTTCTTTACTGTCAATTCCCGCAACGGTAATCTGACCGGATGTCCTAGAGTTCAGTCCAACTATCAAGCGCATCAAAGTCGTTTTACCTGCTCCATTAGCTCCGAGTAGGCCGACAATTTTCCCGTTGTCTAGACTTAAATTGACCTTGTCTAAAATTATTTTGTGATTCTTCTTATATCGAAGATCTTTAATTTCTAGTACCTTACTCATCGTCCTCATCCTTTTGTTTGACATAGTTTTTAAAGCTATCAATGATTTCTTGGTCGTTCATATTTAATGAATGCAATTTATCATATGTTGCATCAAACATTTCATTAACAATGTGATTTCTTAGTTTGTTCACTATCTGTTCATCCTCAGTTACAAAATTACCTTTACCACGCTGTGGAGTAATGATTTTTTCTTCCATCATCTCTTTAAGCGATTTTTGAACGGTATTAGTATTTGCAGAAAATTGAACTGCCAACTGTCTAACAGAAGGAAGCTGTGATCCAAGTTCATACTCATTACTGACGATCTTGCGATACAAAATATCCTTGATCTGTAAATAAATTGGTATGCTGTCGATATATTCCATCTCTTCACCTTCTTACTGTTCTAGTACACTAATACAGTATAACAGAGCAAATAAAAAAGCAACCGATTGATGTCGATTGCTCATATTTATTTTTTAGTACAATTCGTCCACGACACATTTATAACATTTGATAAAAAGCATGTTATATTAACAATTAAATTGGGAATGGATACATAAGAAAGAATGATGTATCATGTTAAAATTTGGAAAAAAAGTCAACTACCGACCGCTAGGTTTGAGCTTATTAACGGGACTAACAGTTGGGATTTTATTTGGCTCCAATATTTCATTAATTCTTGGTGTCGAAGTTGGAATCATCATGTTTAGTGTTATGTTTCTTGGACATTATCTTCTTTTTCTACCGACTATCTTCAATTATTGGGAGTCCAGTTCGGAATTTATTCGTTATAGCGATATAACCAAAACTATGAATCGCATCATTGCCATGATATCGCCCGCCAAATTACCGATGAAAGTAATCGATAAGGCCAAAATCAAAGAAATAACCATTACTGGTTTACCGCCAACTTACACTAATTTAACCGCTCAATTCATTGCAGCTGAAGAAGGTAGTTTAATGTATGGATTATTTCTGATGATCAACAGTCCTGTCAAAATCCAAATCATCCTAGATGATAAAACTAAGATCAATTTGGATATTTCTAAAGACTATTTCACACATCCACAGACTACCCTCGCTAAATTAAGATTATTTTTAAACGAATTCAAACCTTCAAAAGTTAATTTGTCAGAAGAAAATCTAAAATTCATTAGTGAATAACAAAAAATGCTTCTCCTACAATCGTAGGGAAGCATTTTTTGAATTAAGAATATCTATTAAAGAATAGGCCGTCTCGAAACTAGTCGTTCGTTGAGAAATCTGAGAAATTTGTTCCCAGAGACGTCTCGAATAATCATTAAAAATTAAATGTTCATCATTTTTAGCATGGTTGACGGATTTAATCAATTCGTTAACTCGCTTGTCAAAGAGTGAACCACGATATTGTTTATTGGAAAGTTCTTGAACTGAGTCAGTTACTAACTGCTCAATTTCTTGATTAATTACTGATTCATTAATTTGCTTGCTAAAAGACTTCTCGAACTCAACTAATAACGACAGCAATAATTTTTGTTTTGAATTATCCATTTGTATTTTCACCCGTATATTAATATAACTGATTTTGCCTAGAATAGATACCATTTTTGTACGATTGTCTGGTGTATAATAAAACGTATACATTTTATTAATTATCAGGAGAAATCATGAATAAACAATTTTATAAGACAATCAATTTCTGGTACGGTGTTGCCATGTTAGTAGTTGGCATTATTTTCATCGATCATTCAACCGAGTCAACTTGGCTCTTAATCGATGCTATCTTCATCATTGCCGCAATAGTATTCTTCCTACTCAGTTTATTCCACAAACCAAAACCCAAGAAAGAAAATGACCGCAATCCTTTAATGTAATAAAAAGCTATTTCTACCTATTATATAGCTTCAAAATGTCTTCCATGTTATTATTTAAACAGTTTACTGAAAGGATGGTATTTCATCATGAGTACAAAAATTAATATCATTGCAAATAATTTATAAAAAAATGGCATTGTTACCCTGGGGTAATTAGTGCCACCAGGAGGAAACATGAAAGAATCTAACTTAACTTTTGAAAAGACACGTGTCATCGTTGCCGGAGTCAGCCACTTACAAGCTGATTTTGAATATACGATGCAAGAACTAGCTTCATTAGTCGAAGCCAATAATATGGAAGTTGCCGATACAATTATCCAAAATGCCGATACTGTCAGTGGGGCTACTTACTTTGGTTCTGGTAAAGTTCACGAGATCAAAGAAATTGCCAATGCGGACGATGTACAAATTGTCGTTTTAAATGACGAATTGACACCTTCACAAATCCGTAACCTTGAAAAAGAAACTAAATTAAGTTTCATGGATCGAACCGAATTGATTTTACAAGTTTTCTCGACTAGAGCTCAAACTAAACAAGCTAAGCTGCAAGTTGAAATTGCTAAACTCCAATATCAGTTGCCAAGAATTCATCCATCAGGTAATCCTTTGGATCAACAATCCGCTTCCGGTGGTTTGGCTAACCGTGGTGCTGGTGAATCAAAACTAGAACTTGATCGTCGAGTTATCAGAAAACGAATCACCGCTCTACGTAACGAACTTAAAACGGTCGATAAGACAATTAATGTTCAAAGTAGACGTCGAACTAATACTTCTTTACCATTAGTTTCTCTAGTTGGTTATACGAATGCTGGTAAATCAACGACAATGAATGGATTGTTGAATTTTAACAAAGAAGACTCCCAAGACCGCAAAGTTTTTGAAAAAAATATGCTTTTTGCCACTTTGGATACTAGCGTTAGACGAATCGACTTGGAAGACAATACAAGTTTTCTACTTTCCGATACAGTTGGCTTTGTTAGCAAGCTACCTCACAACTTAGTTGAATCTTTCAAGACTACTTTGAAAGAAGCCCAAGCAGCTGACCTTTTGATTCAAGTTATTGATGTCAGCGATGAGCATTGGAAGAACATGATCGATGTTACGGAAAAAACTTTAAAAGAGATTGGCGTAACTGATAAGCCAATGATTTATGCTTTCAACAAAGCTGATCTAAAAAAAGGTCAACAATTCCCTACTATTGAGGGTGATAATATCTATTATTCAGCCCTTGATAAAGAATCGATCGAAAAATTAGTCGATTTGATTAAATTAAAAATCTTCAATAATTATCAAAAGGCCGATTTACTAGTACCTTACAGCGACCAAAAGATTACAGAAGAAATTTTACAAAACTCCCAAGTACTCAAAAAAGAGTTCACGAATGATGGTTCTTTGATTACTGCTAATTTAAGTCCCACAGAATTAGAAAAGTTTAATAAATATATCAAAACAGAGATGTCTGAATAACAGATTTCTCTGTTTTTTTTTGCATTTTTGTCCATAATGTATTATTATTTTATAAACATTAGAATTTTTCTAATTAAGGGCATTGTGTTTTAATATTCATTAGTTTATTCTAAGAATAATTACTTTAGGGAGGTTAAACAATGAAATTCAAGAAGAAGTATTTACTTGCATTGTTACCGATATTTCTATTCGCATTAGTTCTGAGTGGCTGTGGTTCTTCCGCTGAAAAAGATAGCAAAGATACCCTCTCAATCAGTTCTAGTGATGTTATTGCAACAATGGATTCATCTATGAACACCGATGTTATCGGAGCTCAAAATTTAACTAACACTATGGAAGGTCTTTACAGATATGATGGTAAAGAATTACAACCTGCCATAGCTAAGAAAGTCGTTAAACCTACTGATGGTGGTAAGGTCTATACTTTCCATCTAAGACATACTAAGTGGTCAAACGGCAAACCCGTAACTGCTAACGATTTCGTTTATGCATGGAGAAGAACCGTTGATCCAAAGACTGCTTCACAATATGCCTATATTTATACCGGTATTAAAAACGCTGATAAGATCAGTGCTGGTAAGAAACCTGTAAATTCATTAGGTATCAAAGCTTTGGATAAATACACTCTTCAAGTTACTTTGGAAGATGCCATCCCATACTTTAATACTTTGATGGCTAGTTCTACTTTCTACCCACAATACAAACCAGCAGTAGAAAAAGCTGGTAAACAATATGGTTTGAAGAGTAAAGGAATGGTCTTCAATGGACCTTTCAAACTAGTTAACTGGTCTGTTTCAAGTAACAGTTGGACTGAAGTTAAGAACAACTCATATTGGAATGCTAAAGCCGTTAAATTAAAGAAAGTAAAGTATTACGTTGTTAAGGATGCTAATACTGGTTTGAATCTTTACGATACTAACCGTATCAACCGTCTAGAAAAACTTGGTGGCGACACTGCTCGTCAAGTTTCAAACTACAAGACATTCTCAATGGATAAACAAACAGGTAACTTCTATCTTGAATTTAACCAAAAGAAATACAAATTCTTTAAGAATCCTAAGATCAGACAAGCTATCTCAATGTCTATCAATCGTAATCAATTAACTAACAACGTTCTTGGTAAAACTGGTGGTATTGAACACACAATGGTTCCAGTAGGTATGTCATACAACCCTACAACTAAGGTCGACTTTACTAAAGAAAAGATGCTTCAATCTTCAAATAAATACACTGAATACAATCCAACCGAAGCTAAGAAACTTTGGAAGGAAGGTATTAAAGAAACCGGTCAAAAAGATCTCAGCTTTACCCTTCTAGGTGATGATACTGATGGTGCTAAGAAACAAAACGAATACCTTCAAGGTCAACTAGAAAAGAACTTACCTGGATTGAAGATCACACTTCAAAACGTTCCATTTAAGTCACGTCTAGATAAATCAACTAATGGTCAATTCGATATCGTTGTTACTGGTTGGAATGCCGATTATCCAGATCCTGTTACATTCTTGGATCTATTCACAACAACCAACTCACAAAATAATGGTAAATATTCTAATAAAGAATACGATGAATTGATCGACAGATCTAAGACAACTGATGCTACTGATGAAGATGCTAGATGGCAAGACCTTCTTCAAGCAGCTAAGATTTTAGCCGATGACGAAGGGGTCGTTCCTTTGTATCAATCATATCAAGCCAACTTGACTAGAACTAACGTCAAGAATTACCGTATGACACCAAATGGTAGTTACAACCTTGTCACTGTCTACAAAAAATAACTAAAGGTGAGGGAGATTAAATAATGACTAAATATATTCTCAGAAGAATTTTTTATTTATTCTTGACCCTCTTCATTATTGCGACAATAACTTTCTTCCTGATGAAGATGCTTCCTGGTACACCGTTCTCTAACCAGAACCGTATGTCCGCGGAACAATTGAAGATCGTTAAAGCCCAATATGGATTGGATCAATCAGTATTTGTTCAATATGTTCGTTATCTCGGTGGGTTATTACAAGGAAATCTTGGTACTTCCTTCCAATTCAACAATGAACCCGTTACATTATTAATCGGTCAAAGACTTGCTCCATCAATGCAAATTGGTGCTCAAGCTATGATCGTTGGTACTATCTTCGGTATCCTACTTGGTGCCGTTGCCGCTATTCGTAAAAACACATGGGTTGATACACTTGCAACATTCGTTTCAATTCTTGGTCTATCAATTCCATCTTTCGTTTTAGCCGTTTTACTTCAGTTCTACCTAGCCTACAAGTGGAAGATTTACCCAGTTGCTCTATGGGACAACTTCCAATCAAGTGTCCTTCCAACAATTGCTCTAGCTGCATTGCCATTAGGTACTGTTGCTCGTTTCATGAGAACTGAAATGGTGGACGTTTTGAGTAGTGACTATATCGAATTAGCCAAATCAAAAGGTAACTCTAACTGGAAAGTTGTTACAAAACACGCTCTACGTAATTCATTGATCCCAGTTGTTACTATCATCGGTCCAATGGCAGTTTCTGTTATGACTGGTTCCATGGTTGTTGAGAACATCTTCTCAATTCCTGGTATTGGTGAACAATTCGTTAAATCAATTACTACAAATGACTACCCTACTATCATGGGTCTTACAATCTTCTATTCATTCTTATTAATCATAGTTTACTTGATCGTCGATATCCTTTATGGACTAATCGATCCAAGAATTAGACTAGGAAACGGAGGTAAAGAATAATGGAACAAATTCCTCAAATTCCTAAGGAAAAATTTAAATTAGTTCATGATGATAACAACAAAGAACAAGAAAAGCTTGGTACTCCTTCACTAACTTATATGCAAGATGTTCGCCGTCGTCTGTTCAAAAACAAAGTCGCTGTTGTCTGCTTGACATTGTTATCAATTATCGTTGTAATCTCTGTCTTTGCCCCAATCATCGCGCCACATAATCCTAATGCTCAACAAGTTACTATGTCTAACTTGCCTCCTAAACTAGGTCAATTGAACATCCCAGGATTCAATGGTTATCAAAACATGGGTGGTCACATGGTCGATGCTTATAAGCAAGCTGGTGCTCCTAAAGATTCTTTCTATCTTCTAGGTACTGATTACCTTGGCCGTGATCTTCTTTCAAGAATCATCTACGGTACTAGACTTTCACTAGTCGTTGCCGTTCTTGCTACATTAGTTGACCTTCTAATCGGGGTACCTTATGGTATCGTTTCTGGTTGGAAAGGTGGCAAAACTGATACATTCATGCAACGTATCGTTGAAATTGTTTCATCAATTCCTAACTTGATCGTTGTTATCTTGATGATGATCGTTTTAAAACCAGGTCTAACATCTATCGTTATTGCGATTGCGATTACTGGTTGGGTTACAATGGCGCGTCTGGTGCGTGCTCAGACCTTCCAGTTAAAGGAGCAAGAATATATCTTAGCTGCTAGAACGCTTGGTGAATCATCAACTAAGATTGCTACAAAGCACTTGATTCCTAACCTATCCTCAACAATTATTATTCAAACAATGTTTACAATTCCGAATGCCATTTTCTTTGAAGCTTTCCTAAGTTTCATTGGTATTGGTATTCCTGCACCAAATGCATCATTAGGTACACTTTTATCAGATGGTCAAAAAGCCTTCAGATTCTTACCTTATCAAATGTGGGCTCCAGCTATTATCTTGAGTATTATCATGATTGCCACTAACCTTCTTGGTGATGGTCTACGTGATGCCTTTGACCCACAATCATCTGATCATTAACTAAGGAGAAATCGAAATGGAAAAAATTCTAGAAGTAAAAGATTTACATGTAGACTTTGATACCTATAACGGTACTGTCCATGCCATTCGTGGTGTTAACTTCCATTTAAATGCCGGTGAAACCTTAGCTATTGTTGGTGAATCTGGTTCTGGTAAGTCCGTTACAGTTCGTGCCGTTCTACAATTGTTGGCTTCTAACGCCAAAATCTCTAAAGGAGAAGTCCTCTATCATGGGGACGACCTTCTTCAAAGAAGCGATAAGGAAATGGATAAGATTCGTGGAAATAAAATTTCCATGATTTTCCAAGACCCTATGACTTCACTTGATCCTACTATGACAATCGGTAAACAAGTTGCGGAACCACTCTTGATTCACAACAACGTTTCCAAAAAAGATGCCCTCCAACGTGCTGAAGAAGTACTTCGTTTGGTTGGTATCCCTAACCCTAAAGCTAGAATGAATGATTACCCTCACCAATTCTCTGGTGGTCAACGTCAACGTATCGTTATCGCGATTGCTATCGTTGATTATCCTGAAATTCTAATTGCCGATGAACCTACGACTGCCCTTGATGTTACTGTTCAAGCTCAAATCATCGATCTATTAAAAGAGTTGCAACAAAAGATTGGTACTTCAATCATTTTCATTACCCACGATTTAGGTGTCGTTGCTGGTATTGCTGACCGTGTGGCTGTTATGTATGCCGGACGCTTCGTTGAATACGGAACTGTTAATGAAGTATTCTACAATCCTCAACACCCTTATACTTGGGGCTTGCTTGATTCCATGCCTACACTAGACACTAGTGAAACGGATCGTTTAAACTCTATCCCTGGTACTCCACCAAACCTCTTGAATCCCCCAAAGGGCGATGCGTTCGCTCCACGTAACAAATATGCTTTGGAAATTGATGAAGAAGAGCAACCACCATTCTTCAAAGTTTCTAAAACTCACTACGCAGCCACTTGGTTGCTACATCCAGATGCACCAAAGGTTACCCCACCTGCAGGCATCTTAAAACGTTTTGAAAAATTCCAAAAGTTAGGAGGCAATGCTAAATAATGGCAGATGAAAAACAAGTAATCGTATCCGTAAAACATCTAAAACAATATTTCAACATTGGCAAGCCTAACGAAGTTAAAGCTGTTGATGACGTTTCATTCGATATTTATAAAGGTGAAACTTTTGGCCTCGTTGGTGAATCTGGTTCTGGTAAGAGTACTACTGGACGTAGTATTATCAGACTTTACAACCCAACTGATGGACACATTTTCTTCAATGGCCAAGACATCAGTACTATCAAGGCCCACGGACCTAAGATGAAGGAATTCCGTCGTGAAATGCAGATGATCTTCCAAGATCCTTATGCTTCATTAAACCCAAGAATGAAAGTTAAGGATATCATCGCTGAAGGTCTTGATGTCCACGGCTTAGTTAAAAATGACGAGGAACGTGACCAAAGAGTCCGTGAATTGCTCGACATGGTTAACTTAAACCCTGAACACATGACTCGTTACCCATACGAATTCTCTGGTGGTCAACGTCAACGTATCGGTATTGCCCGTGCTTTGGCCGTTGATCCTCAATTTATCATCGCCGATGAACCTATTTCAGCCCTTGATGTTTCTATCCAAGCCCAAGTTGTTAACTTGATGCAAGATATCCAAAAGAAGCAAGGACTAACTTATCTCTTCATCGCCCATGATCTTTCCATGGTTAAGTACATCAGTGACAGAATCGCTGTTATGTATCGTGGTAAAATCGTTGAATTAGCTGAATCCAACGAAATTTATAACAATCCATTACATCCTTACACACAAAGCCTTTTGTCAGCTATCCCCGTTCCTGATCCAGAAGTGGAAAAGAAACGTACTAGAATCGACTTTGACCACAAGAGTCCTTTCAAAGATGATCAAAGACTTCAAGAAGTATTACCTGGCCACTTCTTATATTGCAGTAACGAAGAGGCTAAGAAATATCAAAAATAGACCAGAAAATGAGTGCAGCATTTCCTAGTCTATTCGGCAAAATCCAAATCCAATACCAAACAAATATTATTTTACACAAAGAAAGGAGCTAGCCTTTAAGCTAGCTCCTTTTGTATTTGCGTTTGTCATAAGCAATTTCTTCTTTCTTTTTAAATTCTATATATTTAAGGGGGGAGGATAAATATATTGAAAAATATCATGTTTTAAGTTTTTAATTATCTAGTTTAAATGTTTCTTATATAGTCATCGAGTCACCTCTTGTTTCTTGACTATGCTTATATAATAACGGCCAAATATGAAGTAATAATTGGGTTTTTGAGAAATAAATCGTAAGTAATTGTGAAGAAAAATCGACATTTAGTATTGTAGAAAGCCTTGATTAGTGTAGGCATTCCGTCCTCCATAGCGAAGAGAATTTGGCTGGAACGATGTGGACACGACTTGGAGCCTTTGCTAAGCCCAGAACCGGGCAAAGTCTTCAAGCTCGGTCTTATTCTAAGCAACAAGTTGCTAAGAATAATCTCACATCTGAGCCAATTTTCTTCGCTATTCCGGACTAGATAGCACTTTTATTTTTAATTACTGAAATATAGAAAAAAATGCTATCTGATTGGTAATGATAGCATTTTAAGACTAACCTAATTTGAAAAAGCAAAAAACTCGCCATTTCGACGAGTTTTCTTTTTTGTGATATTTGCGGGGAACAAATATCAAATTGTTTTTTAGGAAATTAACTTTTTATATCTTTAGGGGGGAGATATTTGAAAAAGTTTTTTATCTATGTGTTTATAAGGGGATTAAACTTTTTAAAAATAGAGTATTTATATAGGGGTTTATTTCTATTCATGTGTAAAGTGAGTTATCTAAGAAAATAATATCTTACGAGCGGTTTCCAATTTCATCCGGTCACTTCTTTCAAGTAAATTCTTTATTAGGGGGGAATTCATAATTTATATTTTTAATAATCTTATAACTAAGAACAAATTGCTTTGTTGCTTTGTTATTTGACTATGCTTATATAATAGCGGGGATTTATGAAGTAATGATTGCTAAACTACGAATTAATTTATAACAATTTATGAAGAAATTATGACGCTATCTCAAGACTAATTACCTGAATTAGCATTTAAGCTGTTTTATACTTAAATTAAAATAATAATAAAGTGAGGGATTTTTATGAAATTAACGAAAGATCAAAAGGTCGATTTGAAAGCAGCCATTGTTGCGGGGACAGCTGCCGGTATCGTTTCTGGATTTGTCAAACTAGGATGGGAAAATGTCTTGCCACCTCGTACTCCTGAACGTGATGCCGTCAACCCTCCTCAAACCTTAATGGAACAATTCGGTATTCCTAAGAAAATCACTCGTGGAACTTACACTTATTCTGAACAAAAAATGCCTTGGGCAAGTTTTTTGATGCACTTTGGTTTCTCCACTTCATTTGCCATTATTTATGAAGTCTTGTCAGAATATAAACCATTCATTAGAAAAGGATCCGGCGCAATTTTTGGCTTGGCTATCTGGGTGGCCTTCCATATTGGTATTATGCCTATGATGAAGACTGTTCCTAGTCCTAAAGACCAACCTACTGAAGAACACTTATCGGAAGCTCTCGGTCACATTGCTTGGATGTGGACCAACGATATCGTCGGCCGTGAACTATATCGTCGCTTAACTAAGTAGGTTACTTTTGAATAAATGGAAAACCTCATTAACTGAACGGATCAGTTATGGCTTAAGTGATGCAGCGGATAATCTTGTCTTTCAAATGATGACCACCTATCTATTATTCTTCTATACTGACGTTTTCGGATTGACCGCCAATGAGGTGGCCATTCTATTTGTCGTAGCTAGAACTGCTGACGTCTTTGAAAGTTTAATAATTGGTGTGATGATCGATAATACCCATTCTAGATGGGGCAAAAGTCGTCCCTTCTTTTTGTGGTACTCATTTCCATATGTAGTATTCGCTGTTTTGACTTTTGTTACGCCTAATTTCCTTCCACACTCTGGGAAACTTATTTGGGCATACGTTACTTATTTAGGTTTAGGATTTTTCTATACAGCCGTTAATTTGCCAATTACTTCAATCTTGCCAACAATGACTAACAATGAGCAAGAAACAACTCTTCTAGGTGTTATTAGACAATTTTGTGGTAGTTCCGTTCAAATTATCGTGGCTGTCTTTACGATTCCTTTAGTCAATCTATTTGGCCAAGGAGACCAGGAGAAAGGATTCTTAGGCACAATTATTCTCTTTGGTTTCATCTCATTAGTTTTGATTTTAAATACCTTCTTTCATGTCAGGGAACGTTACACTAACAAAGAAATCAGTCATCAACCAATTTCAGAAGTTTGGAAAATGCTCAAGCAGAATAAACCTTGGATTGTTATTTCTATCGTTATCTTCCTATATTGGTTGACGACTTCAATTAAAAATCAAACGACGATTTACTACTTCAAATACGTCATTCATGATGAAAATCTAGTTTCTTTCGCCAATAGTTTTACCTTCACTGCCTTAATCGGTGTCGTCGCAATTTACTTTGTTTCGGCCAAATTAGGTAAAAAGAACACGATGCTACTGGGAATCATCACTGCTTTTGTCGGTCAATTGATTATTACTTTTGCCGCTTATACAACCAACTTACCAGTTCTATTTATTGGTATTTTCATTAACTGTATCGGTGGTGGTTTCATAATTGGACTAGTTTCAATTATGATTGCTGATACGATTCGTTACGGAACGGCTATGGGCATTCAAGCTGAAGGCGTGCTCGCTTCAACGGATGACTTTGGAGTTAATCTAGGACTCGGCCTTGGTGGTTTGATCACTGCTGAATCATTGCAGATTTCTGGTTATGTTTCAAACAAAGCTCAGACTGCTGCCACAATTTCCGCTATCAATTTAAATTACGCTTTAATCCCCTTAATTTTATATGTCATCATGTTTTTAATTTTATTGGGATACAATGAAAAGAAAATTATTCAAGCAATTAAATAAAGAAGGCAAATATGCAACAAGAATCTCTTTTTGCCAGTTCAAATAAAGATGACAACAATACTCCTCTAGCAAATCGGGTCAGACCGACGACATTAGAGGAGTTTGTTGGTCAAAAACATTTGATTGGCGACAAAAAAATCTTACGAGAAATTATCGATCAAGATAAAATCCCTTCATTAATATTTTGGGGCCCTCCCGGGGTTGGTAAAACTACCCTTGCCGAAATCATCGCTAAAAAAACTAAAGCTAATTTCATCACTTTTAGTGCCGTTACTAGTGGAATCAACGATATCAAAAAGGTCATGAAAGAAGCCGAACTCAATCGAGAAATGGGACAAAAAACTATTGTCTTCATTGATGAAATTCATCGTTTCAACAAAGCTCAACAGGATGCTTTTTTACCTTTCGTCGAAAAAGGCAGTATCACTTTGATAGGTGCCACAACAGAAAATCCTTCGTTTGAAATCAATTCAGCCCTATTATCTCGTTGCAAAGTTTTCGTTTTAAAATCATTAACACAAGATGATTTAGTCGAATTACTGAATAACACGTTGAATAATCCTAAAGCCTTCAAAAAAGAAATTGATATTCAAGACGATACCTTACAATTAATTGCCGCTTATGCTAACGGTGACGCTCGAGTGGCCTTGAATACTTTAGAAATGGCTGTTATCAATTCTCAAACTAAAGATGATAAAATTACCGTCAATATCGATGATATCCGTCAATTGCTCAATACTAAATCACTGCGCTATGACAAAAATGGTGAGGAACACTACAATATTATTTCAGCTTTGCACAAATCTATGCGCAATAGTGACACCGATTCAGCGATTTATTGGGCTACTAGAATGTTAGAAGGCGGTGAAGATCCACTTTATATCGCCAGACGTTTAGTTCGATTTGCATCTGAAGATATTGGTTTGGCCGACACGAATGCTTTAAATGTCGCCATCAATACTTTTCAAGCTTGCCAGTTCTTAGGAATGCCTGAATGTAACGTTCATTTGATTGAGTGCGTAATCTATTTGTCAGTCGCTCCGAAATCAAATGCCACTTACAAAGCTCTTCTAAAAGCTCAAAAAGATGTTAAGAAATATGGTAACCTGCCAGTTCCTTTACAAATCCGAAACGCTCCCACTAAGTTAATGAAAAAACTTGGTTACGGTAAAGACTACAAATTAGCCCATGATTATCAAGATAAATTAACAACCATGCAAACTGTTCCTGATGAAGTTTTGGGGCATCAATATTACGCTCCAACTGAACAAGGACGCGAAAAACTCTTTAAACAGCGAATCGATTACATTAAAAATTGGCATGAAGAACACAACAAATAAACCGAAAAGACTATCGAAGCCTCTTCGGTTTATTTTTATATATCTTTTTTTACGTGCTTTACACCATCATCAGTTGCTAACAGTGCATCTGTCACAATATCTTTAAAATAAGAAGTTCCCATCACACCGACCATTGATCCCAATTCAGCGTCAATTTCATCGATGTAAGACCAATCATCAAAATGACAATCTAGTAATCCGTTACCATTTTTCGTTCGAACCATCCCGGCGATATCGCTAGATTGACGAATTTCTGCAGTACCACCAAGTTTTTCAACCGCAGCGATAACTTGTGGCATGGCCAAATCTAAAACTTCCAAAGTTAATTGAATATCTGGATTTAAAACTTTAGTAAAACGAGTTTCTGGAGCCAAAATAATGTAGCGTTTGGATAAGTTAGCGTAAAGTTTTTCAAAAACGTGAATCCCACCATTACTCTTCAGAGCGTTCAAATGATGATCTAAACTATCACATCCATCAAAAGCTAAATCAAAAGTAGCCACTTCTTCTAATGAAGTCACCGGTAATTCCAATTCCTTACATAATTCTCTAGTAGCTTCAGAAGGACTAGCAATCTTAATATCTAATTGACTATCCTTAACTGCTCGAAGCAAGCGACCAACTGTCCGTCCGCCCCCAAAACTAACGGTCATCTTTGGTTCAATCATTTTTAAAGCTGATTCAATTAACTTTTCCATGACAATCTCCTTATTTTTTAATTCAGTTATATTTTACCAATTAGACGAAAAAAAAGCCTGCCAATAGGCAAGCTAATGTGATATTCATAAATGTGATAAATATCGCTTCTTTCTTTTAGAGTTACGGGGAATAACTCTGTAATTGACTTCATATCTATTAGGGGGGAGATATTTGAAGTTTATTTTTAGGGGATTAAATTTTTTTAAATATATGTTTTAAGGGTTTGTTTTTCTATTCATTGTTTTCAATAATTATCTTTTTAAAAGGGTTATCTCTATTCGGGAAGTTATCTAACCATCCGGTCACCTCTTTGCTTTTTGACTATGGTTAAATAATAACTTACAAATACGAATAAAATTGTAATAAAATGTGAAGAATTTTTGAAATAGAGGGCGGAGAGAGACGTCTAGATGTTGAGCATTTGCCTAGCTATGGGAATTATCCACGGTACCTGGGCTTGTGGATGATTTTCATAGCGTAGCAAAGCACAGACATCTGTATCTCGTAGCCCATTTAAATGAGAGAGCGGAACAAGCCTAGGAATCTCTGAGCATTTTCCTAACTTCATAATTTTCTCCATCAAAAAAGGACCATCCAAACGGATGATCCAATGCGAATGATTTAAATTTTGAATTTATATTATAGAACCTTAACAGCGAATGAAGGCATGAAGTAGCTTGAGATTGTTGAAATCTTAACTGATTCGCCTGGTTGTGGTGCAGCGATGTATTGGTTGTTACCTAAGTAGATAGCTACGTGGTAAGTTGAACCTTTGCTACCCCAGAACAATAGATCTCCGGCTGATGCTTGAGAAACAGCTTCTTGTGTACCAGCAGATTCTTGAGCTACTGTGTATGAACCAATGCTCTTACCAGTTGCTTGTTGATATACGTATGATGTGAAACCTGAGCAGTCAAATCCTGCAGGTGTCTTACCACCCCATACATAAGGTGTACCTAAGTATTGTTTTGCAGTACTGATAACACTGTCAGCAGTTGAAGCTGAAGTTGTGTCTGAGTTTGATGCAGCTTGTGTAGTAGCTGTTTGTGTAGTTACATCACTACCCTTAACCCATTCGTCTGTAGCAACAAGATACCACATGTTACCTTGGTCATCTTTAGCAGCTTCACCAACACGCCATGCACTATTTGAAGCTAAAGCACGACCAGCAGTCTTAGCTGATGATGATGGTGATGTGTAAAGCATTGCCATGTTCTTTGTTGTTACAACTGAAGGAACATTTTCTGTAACGATTTGTGTTGCGGCTTTAGTTGTAGTAGCGTTTGATAGACCTAAACCTGTAACTGCCAATGCAGCAGCTGCTGTAAATGAAACTAGACTTTTTTTAACGTTTGTATTCAAAATTGAAATCCCCCGTAGTAATTTGCTTTTTAATTTTTTAAATTTTTATTAATTATTAATTTCTTATCACTCAACGATGACTATAATACTCTATGAATATTGCAGAATTGTTACAGCAATTGAATAAGAATGTTACACTTTGTTATTCACAAAATAGAAAGCGCTAATCACTGATATATCAATGATTAGCGCTTTCTTGTGAAATTATTTTTTATTAATTTTTTCGTTTTTTAGTATTTTGTTGACGTTTTCTTTGGTTTTTTCGATGTTTTTGTTAATAATCTTATAGCATTTGCCTGATAATTCGTCAGGAATTTGCAGATCTCGTTGGAATTCATCACTATTAATTCGGGCTTTAAGACGATGAGTTTCATCGCCACGGTTCTCCAGACGTTTTGTCACAGTTTCCAAATCGACCTCTAAGAAAATCACGACTGCATTTTTACCGTACTTCTTTTTATATGAAATAGCACCTTGAGTATCGACAACGATGCTTGCTGTATCATATTTCTCCCAAGTTTTTTTAAGGCTTTCTTCTGAAGAACCATACCAATTGCCACTATATTCGACTTTTTCTAGGTAATGGTTCTTTAAAAAGCTTTCTTTTGTCTCAAAATAGTAGTCAATCCCGCTTTTTTCGCCTGCACGTGGTAATCTAGTAGTGTGAGTAATAACACTTGGTATATGATAAGTATCTTGCAGATATTTACTAATGGTAGTCTTGCCGGTTCCGCTGGCACCGGTTATAACAATAATCTTTTTATCCATCTTGGACTCCTATAATTTGAAATATTTCTTCTACTATATTATTATACTAATCTGTTAATTAATTAATCCGAGGAGACTTTACATATGAAAATTGAAGACCTAAAAGTTGGTAATGTTTACGATTGCTCCGTTGATGAAGATATGGATTATCCATTCCAAGGTAAAGTTGAAAAGATTTATGAACATTCAGCTTTGATGGAAATTGTCAAAAATGATCCTAAAGATAACTCCAACAAAATGGAATTGAACAATAAGATCGTTGTCAGCATCAAAAAGATCAAAAAAGCTAAATAATTAATACCTTAGGCAGTGTTCCTTTATCGGAATACTGCTTTTTTAGTCACCTTCATTTAAGTCAAAGTCATCATAAGTATCATAATAATCGTCATCTCGGTCGTCTGCAAAATCATACGTCTTGGATTCTATCTTATTATTTGGCCTTTGATAATATTCACTAGTTGGTTCTTCAATCCCCATCTTTTTTAAAGCTTGTTGTTTAGGATCCTTTTCCAAATAATACAATTGGTTCGTTGCATCATCCTTCAAACAAGTAGTCGATTTTTTAGAAAAAGTAACGTAATATTCAGTCGAGGCGTCATTAAGATTCAAAGTTTTTAACACGTATTTACCATTCTTAATCAAAACCTCCGTATGAAAATACCGCGGAAATTGCAATGAACCGTCACTCTGAACTATTGCTTCATAAGAATTACGAACTCCAGTATTGAAACTAATATAATCCCGAAAATCCAAACTATTAACGTAGTATTTATTATCTAAATCTTTCGGGGACAAGCGCAACCCATCTGGTAAAGAACCTAAATGATATAGTTTCTTATCCAAAGATTTCAGCGCTACTTGATAATCATCCCTACTTTCAAATAATTCTAAATCTTGATTATCCAATAAACGAATCTTTCGAAACAGATTTCCATTGTATAGTACATAAGTGTTCTTTTTCAAACGACGATACGAAACGTCAGATAATTCTTCAGTTTCCTGATCACTAGTTAAGTCATTGAGTAATATTTCATCTGATTTAATTATCAATTCTGACAATTGATCACTTTCATCCGAAGCATCACTAGTCGAATACTGATAAAAAGTATTCTGAAGCTGTCCTGGAATTCCTTTGGTAAAATCTAAAGTCTTCTCAACACTCTTTTTAGTAACATTAGCCTTCCTTTGAGGGTGATGTTTCACTTGAGAACATCCCCCAACAAAAAATACTACAAGGATTACTACTAAGCCCCACTCTTTTTTCATTCAAAATCCCCTCGTATCAAGATAAACATTAGTCTATCATGAGGTACGAGAATTTTTACCATAAATAACCGTTTATATCAAAATCGAATAAAAACCCCACTAGAACAAAAATCTAGTGGGATTTCTTAATTATTTTTCAACTTCAATAAATGATCTAGCTGGAACTCTCAAAACACGATATTCCATAGCGTAGCGGTTAGCTTTCAAACCTAAACCATTGATGAAATTATTCTTATATTTAGCTTGTACAGTAATTACATAAGCATATTGATATTTAGAATCTAGTTTTCTAATCTTCTTCATTGGCCAGTCTAAATGGATGCCAGAAACCGTAAATGGCAAGGTAGCATCTGAAATAGTTGAATCACGACTAGAAACAGTATAAGTCGAGTTGTTCAACCAATATTGATACACATCAGTACTGGAGTTAGATTGTTTCTTATCGATTTTTACATAGTATCCTTGACCGTCTTCAGTCGTTTGTACGATCATCGGATCATACTTGTACGAGACTGATACAGCTTCTTTATCAGTCAAATCAACTCTCGTAAATAAGCTCGTATACAAGAGTCCACTGACCATTAAAATTATTACTACAATTTCTAGCAGATCTGTCAAAATCGTCTTCCAAGTAATTTTTCCCTTTTTAACAACTAAAATATTTAAATGACGATTTCTAATATTGAATACAACAAAAATTAAGAGCGCAATTACAATGATCCACGCTATAATTCCTACAAAATTCCAAGAATTCATAGTCTTCTCCCAACTAAAATTAATTGTCTTAAACACTTCATAACTTTATAATAGTCATTACGCTAATTTTACCACGAATCGAAAAAATAATTGAAATAGAGATGCAAAACGATACAAATTCTGTGGGCATACTAGTTTGCGCGTTTTTTGTAATGACAGTATAACCACGCTATATCGTGTATATATCCGTTACAACGAGCACAATATATTGTGTTTATATTTTTTAATGATTATACTAAATGAGAATATGAGAGGAAGTAATACTATGAACAACGTAATCGTCTATAGCAAAAACAATTGCATGCAATGTCGCATGACTAAAAGATATCTAAAGGAACATAATGTACCTTTTGAAGAAAGAAATATCAATCAAAATCCACAATATCTTGATGCTCTAAAACAACAAGGTTTCCAAAGTGTTCCTGTCGTTATGAATGAAGCAATGGACCCAATCGTCGGTTTCCGTCCAGACAGCTTAAAGGAATTAGTTGGATAAAGTGAACTTAGCCTACTACTCTATCACTGGCCAAACTAAGCGTTTTGTTGACAAGTTGGGAATAGATGGATATGAAATAACCGATGCCGATCCGTTTTATCAAATGGGTCGGTCATTTATTCTCATCGTGCCTTCTTATGATGACGACATGATGGACCCAGTGATCGATTTTCTTCAATATGAAGATAATGCTAAAAATTGCGTCGGTGTAGCTGGTGGGGGAAACCGCAACTTCAACACCCTCTATAACCACACAGCTAAAGACATCGCTGCCGCTTTGAATGTTCCTGTCGTCTTCGAGTTCGAATTCAATGGAACAACTAAAGATGTCGAAAATTTTAAGAAAGTAGTGAATGAAATTGGGATTAAATAACCTCGATGCAACTAAACTCAGTTATTTCAAATTGAATAACGAAATCAACATCCCCGTTGATGGTAAGATTCCTTTGAACAAGGATAAAGAAGCTGTTCAAGCCTTCTTTAAAGAAAATGTTCAACCTAATACGAAAAAATTTGATACTTTCAAAGACCACATCGATTTCCTAATTGATGGTGACTACATCGAAAAGCCCGTCATTGATAAGTATCCTTTATCATTTATCGAAGACTTATACCACGACTTACTAGACCAACATTTCCAATTCCAATCATTTATGGCAGCATACAAGTTTTACAACCAATATGCTCTCAAAACAAATGACGGCGACCTCTATTTGGAAAATTACGAAATGAGGATTCTTTTTAATGCCCTTTTGTATGCTAATGGTAACCAAGATTTAGCTAAAGCCTTAGCCACAGAAATGATTGCTCAACGTTATCAACCCGCAACACCTTCATTTTTGAATGCTGGTAGAAAACGTCGTGGTGAATACGTTTCTTGTTTCCTATTACAAGTAACTGACGACATGAACAGTATCGGTCGAACAATCAATAGTGCCTTGCAACTATCACGTATCGGTGGTGGTGTCGGAATTACTCTATCTAACTTACGTGAATCCGGTTCACCTATTAAAGGTGTTGAAAACTCATCATCTGGTGTTTTACCAGTTATGAAATTACTCGAAGATAGTTTCAGTTACAGTAATCAACTAGGCCAAAGACAAGGTGCCGGAGCCGTCTATTTGAACGTCTTCCACCCTGACATTATCGATTTCTTATCTGCTAAAAAAGAAAATGCCGATGAAAAAGTCCGTGTTAAAACTTTATCCCTCGGTGTGATCGTACCTGATAAGTATTATGAATTAGTCCGTAACAACGCTGACATGTATTTATTTAGCCCTTATTCAGTTGAAAAAGTCTACGGTGTACCTTTCTCATATGTTGACATCACCAAAGAATACGACAATTTGGTCAACGACGACCGTATCAAGAAGTACAAGATTCCTGCTCGTGAACTAGAGGATGAAATCAGTAAACTTCAACAAGAATCTGGTTATCCTTACGTCTTGAATATCGATACTGTCAACCGCGCCAACCCTATCGACGGTAAAGTTATCATGAGTAACCTTTGTACCGAAATTCAACAAGTTCAGGTACCTTCTGAATTAAATGATGCTCAAGAATATTTGAAATTGGGTACCGATGTCAGCTGTAACCTCGGTTCAACTAACATTTTAAATATGATGGAAAGTCCCGACTTTGGTAAGTCAATCCGTTCCATGACTCGAGCACTTACTTTTGTCAGTGACGCTTCAAATATCACTGCTGTACCTCCAGTTGAAAATGGAAATAAACTCAGTCACGCTATCGGTTTAGGTGCCATGGGCTTGCATACTTTCTTAGCTTGCCATCACCTCGAATACGGTTCTCCAGAAGCAATTGAATTCATCAATGTCTATTTCATGTTGCTCAATTACTGGACTTTAGTCGAAAGTAACAACATTGCTAAAGAACGTCACGAAACCTTTGCTAACTTTGAAAAATCTAAATACGCTGATGGTTCATATTTCGACAAGTATTTAGCTAACAGTTATGCTCCAAAATTAGATACAGTTAAGGATCTCTTCAAAAATATCTTTATTCCATCAACAGCCGATTGGGCTGCTTTGAAGGACAAAGTTGCTAAAGATGGTCTTTACAACGCTTATCGTATGGCCGTTGCCCCAACTGGTTCTATTTCTTACATCAACAATACTAGTGCCAGTTTGCAACCAGTAACTCGTTTAGTCGAAGAACGCCAAGAAAAGAAAAATGGTAAGTTATACTTCCCTGCTCCTTTCTTGAGTAACGACACGATCAAGTATTACAAGTCAGCTTACGATACTGATATGCGTGAAGTTATCGATACTTACGCTTCAGCTCAAGAACACATTGATCAAGGAATGAGTTTGACTTTATTCATGCGTTCAGAAATTCCTGCTGGCCTATATGACTGGAAAGGTGCCACGGAAACTAAGCAAACAACTCGTGATCTAAGTATTTTGCGTAACTATGCTTATTACAAGGGCATCAAATCACTTTATTATGTCAGAACTTTCACTGAAAACAATGACGAAATCGGCAGTAACGAATGCGAAAGCTGCTCAATCTAGGAGGAAATTTTTAATGGTTGATACATATTACAAGTCAATGAACTGGAATAAGCTTGAAGACCAAATCGACAAGGAAACTTGGGAAAAGTTAACTTCACAATTTTGGCTCGATACGAGAATTCCTCTTTCCAATGATTTAGACGACTGGCGCACTTTAAGTCCTGCGGAACAAACAGTTGTCGGTCACGTCTTTGGTGGTTTGACTTTACTAGATACTTTACAATCTCAAGACGGTATTCAAGCCATGTTAAAAGATGTTAGAACTCAAGCGGAAACGGCTGTCTTCAACAACATCGAATTCATGGAATCCGTTCATGCTAAGAGTTATTCTTCTATCTTCAGTACTTTGAACAGCGCCGAAGAAATTGAGGAAATCTTCGATTGGACCGACCATAATGAATATTTGCAAAAGAAAGCTAAGTTCATCAATGACATCTATCAAAATGGTGATCCACTTCAAAAGAAAGTTGCTAGTGTTTTCCTAGAAAGTTTCCTATTCTACTCAGGTTTCTACACGCCTTTGTACTACCTTGGGAACAACAAGCTGGCCAACGTTGCTGAAATCATCAAGTTGATCATTCGTGATGAATCAGTCCACGGAACCTACATCGGTTATAAATTCCAACTTGGTTTCAATGAATTGAGCGACGATAAAAAAGCCGAAATGAAAGACTGGATGTACGATTTGCTTTATACGCTTTACGATAATGAAGAAAAATATACTCGTGATCTCTATAAAGAAGTTGGCTGGGTCGATGAAGTAATGGTTTTCTTGCGTTATAACGCCAATAAAGCTCTAATGAACCTTGGTCAAGAACCTCTCTTTCCTGATGGAAACGCTGAAGACGTCAATCCTATCGTTATGAACGGTATCTCAACTGGAACTAGTAACCACGACTTCTTCTCACAAGTTGGTAATGGCTACTTAATGGGTAAAGTTGAAGCTATGAAAGATTCCGATTACGATATTGGAAGAACTGGCGATAATAAAACACCTAATGGCAGTTCTCTTTTTGACAAAGTTAAAAAATTGAAATAAAAAATAACGTCACTCCTGCAATCACAGGAATGACGTTATTTTTTTACTTGGTAATATTCTTAAACATTTTTTTGGATAGAGTTTCTAAAGTATTCCACTCTTCATCAGTGAAACCACTCTTCTCTATCATAATCTTAGGAAGATCATTAACAGATTCACGTTTTTGAACTCCAGCATCTGTCAAATGAACATTAACTACTCGTTCATCAGATTTACTACGTTCACGAATTACTAAGTCTTCTTTTTCCAAACGTTTCAAAAGTGGCGTTAAAGTCCCTGAATCCAAAGACAATAATGCCCCTAATTTCTTAACTGTTAGTTCTTTATATTCATACAGAGCCACTAAGACTAAATACTGCGGATAAGTTAGTCCATTTTCACTCAACCCATCATGATACAATTTCTGAATTGCACGTGATGTTGCATATAAAGAGAAACACAAGTGATCATTCAGAGGGATTGGCCGACTTAAATTTATATCAGGCATAACCACGCCTCCTTGTCATTAATTTATAGTCCATATTTTATTCCTTTATAAAGAAATTGTAAATAATTTGATTTGGTACAATTAAATTGCTCTCCAAAAAGTCATTTTATCAAAATATTAGTAAATAATTATTTTATTTCACAATATAATTGATATATTTTTATGCTCTTATTTAATATATTTTATATCATAATATAATGGTTATTTTATGCTAAAACAGCAACTATAATTCACAAACCTGTTACAATTTTTATGAATAATGACGAAATGTCTTTGATGTGAGGATTTTATTATGAATAAGCATAAAATTAAATCAAATCCACTATACATTTTTTTATTTATTATTTTTGAGGGATTATTTATGATTTCTACTCTGAATCAAGTTGTTTTTGCGGCTACCGACGTTAATCCTACCAATAGTGTCATCGATGCTGGTAACGAGCAAAATTACAAGGATGCTTTAGCAAAGACCCCCAAAGGTTTGCATTGGAGCGATAAAGACTTCATTAAAGCAAACTTTGAGGATAATTCGGCCGAAATCGTCAATTCGACTAATCCTGCTACTTTAAACACTAGCGTTATTAAAATGACTAATACTAATTATCAAGTTGGAGGTATTTGGAGTAATTTATCCGAAGACAACTTCTTCAATATTAACGAAAATCAAACTGCTTCTATGTGGCTTTATTTTGGTTCGTACAAAAATTCCAACTATCCTGACAGTCTCTTCCCTGGTGACGGAATGGCTTTCGTCATGCACAATGATCCACGAGGAACAAATGCTCATTCAATCGGAAAAGATAAAGATGGTACAATCGAGCCCGGTAATGGTGAAACTTTAGGAGTTTGGGGAACAGATTGGGACTGGAATGAAACTAATCCTGCTAATATTGCTAAAAATGCTGTTCAAAACAGTTTAGCGATTGAATTTGATACCTTCGTCAACAAATTAACAACTTATAAAGATGTTTCTGGCGAGGGTGTTTCCTTTGATGCCCAAGGAATTAATGGCCAACACATTGCTATCGGTTATCCTGGGAATCCATCTGATGGAACTTTCCCAATAAATACCTACTTCCACAATTCCATAAAAAAGCCTGCTGGCGATACTAGTGGTGGACCCGCAACTAAAAATTATTTTACTATGTTACATTTGGCTGCGACTGATGGTCTAAATTTGGTCGATAACAACTGGCATCATTTAACGATTCAATGGACTAAACCCGCCGCCAACAGTAATCTTGGAACTATTACTTACAAATACGATGACAAAAATACCGATGGAACACCAACCAACTCAGCTAAAATTGCTTCGACTGTTATCGATACTAACCAATTCAAAAGCACTGATGGCAAGCTATATTGGGGCTTTACAGGATCAACGGGTAAATATACTGAGAACAACTTACTAGTCTTCGAATCTTTGCCATCTTTCGTTGACGCTCAAGCTACCGCCGATATTCACAATGATACTGAGAACACTGAAGTAAAAGACGGTGGCCATGTTAATGCTAATGATGACATTACTTACAACTACAATTTGAAATATATTGGTTGGACAAGAGAATGGACCAATATTAAAACTAGAATGCAAATCCCTGAAAATATGACCTTTACTAGTGGTGAAATCACCTACGCTAATGGTGAAAAAGAAACCATCCCTAGCAGTGTATTCTCTGATACTACCGACCCTAATCACTTAAATTATCAATTACTCCAAACTTTAAATAAGGATAATCGTACTGCAACAGTTTCTCTTCACGGCAAAGCTGCCAAAACTACAACCAACACTTTGACTGTGCCATCTGCCCACGCCCATTTCGATGGAGATAATTTAATCACTGATACTGATGCTCCTTCATTTGTTATCGATCCTAAATCAATTACGCTTGAAAGTTCTACTCCATACATTATCAGAATCAAAAAAGGTGAGGATGCTCAAATCAAAGCCCACGTTAATTACTTAGGAACTAATGCTACTCCTGATTTAACTAAGTTAACCGTTTATCAAAAAATTGGTGATCAAGATTACACCGCTCAAAAAGGTATTGTCGACTCAGCTGGAGATTTCACTTTAAACATTCCTAATTCGCAATTAAATGACTCCTCTACGCCAGTTTCATTTTATGTCAAAGATGATTCTGGGAATCTTGGTCAAACCAACACTTTGGAACGGACAATTCAATTCGGTGGGACAGTTTACTTTGGAGAAGTTTCTAGTAATGTCAAATTTAAAAACATCAACTTTGGTAACAAAAATAAATTGGTACCAAGAATTGATGATTGGAATGTTCATGTAATCGATAGTCGTGAAAAAGGCGCCAGTTGGACTGTTCAAGCTAAAGCTTCACAACTAACCAATCTAACTACTGACAAACCTTTTGACGGCAGCCTAGTTTTCAGACCAACTCCCGATAGTCAGCCACAAACTTTAAGCAATGCAACAAACATCGCTCAATATACTAAACCGGATGATCAAATAGAAACCAACAATATAACGCTATCTTGGACTGATCAAAGTGGTATTCTTCTAGCTTTAAATAATAATGCTAGTCCTGCTGGACAGTATAACGGCGTTATATATTGGACTTTGCTAGATTCTCTCGCCAATAAATAAAAATAAGTTATGTGATTTTTATAGTTCTTTCTTAAATTAAGTTACTGTTAAATGTCATCGTTCGTTCTGCTTTTCAGTTCAAAAAAAATAAACCTCAGAGATTTTTCTCCAAGGTTTATTTTTTTAACTCCGATATCCCAAAAACATAGCGAACATCAGAATAACTAAAACGATTGTTGTAATAATAACGTATAAATTGTCATGTTCTTTATAAAAGGCATAAATTGAAACGACGACCCGCAAAACTGGTGTCAAAATCAATAGGAAAACACCCAACATAATAACAGCATATGATTTACCTGCCATGATACCGGCAAAAATATCTGAAAATCTTCTTGGGAAATCAACCATGGCTTTACCATTTTGCATAACAGTCGGATAACCGGAACCATTCATAAAGTATAAGCCCATGCCAATCAAAATAACGATGGCCGAAACAATAACACCGATTCGCAAAATTTTACCAATAACTACTTCAACTTTTCGAGTCTCTTCATGTGTATCCATTAGATGTTCACCCCGAATCCTTTAAGAGCCATTTGCACTCCCATATAGAGAATAATTGGAATAAAGATCATTCTGATTACTCTTGGTTTCAAAACTTGCATCAATCTAGCACCAATAGTAGCACCAACTAAAACACCAATTGCTAAAGGTGCAGCAATATCTGGGCGAATCGAACCATTAAAGAAGTACACTGTAGCACTGGCGGCAGCAGTTACACCCATCATCAAATTACTAGTGGCACTTGATGGTTTCAAAGGCATCTTCATAATTGTATCCATGGCAATAACTTTAAAAGCACCACTACCAATACCTAATAATCCACTAGCTAAACCGGCAGCCCACATCATGATGAAACCACCGGGAACATTTTTCATTGAATAGTCGACTTGTTTTTGCTCTGACTTATCATAATAAGTACTTGCTAACTTAAATTTATCGACGATTGGATCATGACCAGTGAAAACTTGTTCACCTTTCTTATCGAACAATTTTCGAATCATATTGTAAGTTGAATACAATAAGAAAAATCCAAATAAAACATACAAGAAATTACTTGAAAATACTCCTACCAACAGAGCACCCATAATCGCCCCGACGGTAGTAGCAATTTCCAAAAACATCGCAACACGCAAATTAAGCATGTCATCTTTCAAATAAGCAATAGTCGAGCCAGAACTTGTCGCAATAACTGAAATGATACTAGCACCGATGGCATATTTGATATCCAGACCCATCATAATAGTCAAAACCGGCGTGATGATCATTCCACCACCAATACCCAAAATTGCACCAAGAACTCCAGCTCCCACTCCCATTACTAAGAGTAGCAACATTGAATTCATTATTTTTCCTCTTTTTCTTCTTCCTTGTTATTAAAATTCTCTACGGAAGTTTCATAGTTACCTTTCATTATATCCATTGCGTATTTAATTTCAGCATTTTCAGGCAAGTTTTCTGAAATTAAATCAATATGAAATTTTGAGGCATTTAAATAATCACAAGCAGTCGAAAGATAAATCTTAGTGTCAACTTCAGCATCATCATCGAAGAAATGAGTGACTTTCTTAGCATCATCGAATGGCAAATTGATAACGCCTGTTTCTAGATAAAAATTAATTTCAAATTCAGCATCAGCCACATGAATCAAAACTTGTGAAAGTTTATTATCCGCAGCATCTTTTTCCAATTGTTCTTTAGCTTTATTCAAAGACCAAAGATCTTCTTGTAATAAATCATCCTTACTAATTTCTAAACTAGTTTGGTTAAATTTTCCTTCTTGAACATTTTCGATAAAATCAGTAATTTTTATTTTCATTTTCTTCTCCTAAAGATACTTTTTGAAAAACTTATCCACAGCCTGTTGGTAGTTTTTTGAATCAACATAGTAGCTGCGAATGTGAACACCAAGGCTTCCATACGACATTTTCGGGAATTGTCCACATGTGGATAACTCATCTCTCATTTTGAAAGGAACAGTAAAATCATTTTCCCCATGCATGAACAATATCGGCAAATTGTTTTTTTCTAGTGCCTTACGACAATCTGTCTGTCGATACGAAAAACCAGCTCTTAAGCGTGACATCAATGAAATACCAGCAATCAATAATTTACCCTTGATATGGTATCGCTTTTGACAGTGATAACTCAAAATATCTGCTGCACTAGTATAGCCAGAATCCTCGATTATTAGTTTAACATTTTTTGGTAGGTCATTGTCTGTTGTCAACATAACCGTTGCAGCTCCCATTGAAGCTCCAAATAAAACGATTTTATCGTCCGGACGTCTACGCAAGACTTCTTGAATCCAATCTAATAAATCCTGACTCTCTATATAGCCGAAGCCAAGATACTTTCCTTCACTTTTACCGGCTGCTTGATCATCAATTTGCAAAACATTGCAACCGAGTTTATCAAATAATTGCGCGTGAACGTTCAATGAATTGTGATCAACACCAAAACCGTGTACTAAAATAACCGTCGTCTGCGCATCATTATCGGTGAACCATCCAAATAATTTACTCCTGTTGTAATGCGACTCTATTTGCCATTCATCTTTATTCTTTGCTAAAAATCTAGCCGTATTCTCTTCCAATCCTGCATCCATCTTAACTTTAGGTGCTTCTGATCCTAAAGCCTTGGAACCTCTTTGTTGAATATACAAAAAAAAGGCGTTCAGAATTAGAACGACTAGCAATAACAATATCAACAAAATAATTATCATGATATTACCTCACTTATCCTAATTCTTTCACACCTATCATCGCGATAGCAACAATTATCATCGAAATAGTGATACCAACGAACAAAGTTGAAAAAGACAATGCTGTGATAATCAAACTACCTGCATAAGGTCCAATTGCTCTTCCTAATGAACCAAAAATACTATAGAAACTTTGAAAAGTCCCACGATTTCGATTAGTTGACATCTTACTCAATAAAGCTGGAATAGTTGGGAAAACCATTGATTCACCAACAGTCAAAACTAACATACTAATAATGAAAGCTAAATAAGTTTTGGCTCCTGGAAGTAACAAGAATGACAATCCCATAATAATTGTTCCTAAGAAAATTTGATACTTTAATAATTTGAAAACTTTTGAAACTACACGATTCATTACTGGTTGAATAATCAATAATGAAGCAGCGTTTACTGTAAATACCAAACCATATTCACGAGTTGTATAACCTTGGTTTAGCATGTAGGCTGACAAGTTACTGTCCCATTGAGAATAACCTAGCCAAACGATAAAAATCGAAGCACAAATCACAAAGATATTTAATCTGAAGCGATTTACACCAATTTCAATTCTTGGATCTTTAACTTCACTACTCTCATAACGCTTAATATCTTCATCATCTTGTTCACGAACGTGATCTAAGACATTAGCTTTTAACATCAATATAACGACACTAATTACAAATAATAACATTGGAATGAAGAAAGTGAGAAAGATACTCCACTTAAAGATAAATCCAACTGCTGTCGAACCGATAGCAATTCCGATATTAGCAGCTAAATACATATTATTAAAAATCACTCGACTATTACCGGTCATTTGTTCCGCGATAAAGGCGGTATAAGCGTTGACGGCCGTATAGACCAGTCCCATTCCAAATCCTAACGTGAACAACATAATCGCATATGTTGGCCACACATGATGTACTGACATACCTAACAACGATATAATTGATATTCCGTAACCAATGTATAACGTTCCACGCTTGGAGAAACGGTCAAACATAACTCCCCCCAAGGCATTTCCAATCATCATAAAAGCTGAATATACCATTAAAGCAAATCCCGCTGTTACTAATGATTCGTGTAGATTCTTGTGAATAAATATTGTATTCACTGGCAAAATAAACCCCATTACTAAATTGAATGTGATATTTAAAATTAATAGCCACAATCTTTGAGCGCGCATCCTTTTCACCTCTTCTATTTAATTTTTTCAATAAAAAAACCATGGCCAAAAAGATCAACCATGGTTTTAGTTGGTAGTACTCAGATGAGTAAATAGTTTGCTGTTCACATCAGCGCTCTATAGATATCCCTCACAATCCGGTGAGTAGTGCTTGATACCCTACCATCATAAGTGCCGTCCAAATTCGACGGCTCTCGACTCATCGCACAACCTGTATCATAATATATTCTGAAAATAGTTGCAACACTTTTCACTTAAAGATTTGGATTTTCAGTAACCTTCTCTTCAGTCCAAATCTTATAAATCAAGTTCAACAAGCCACCCATTTGACCATCAACGCCATTATACATCCAACGATAGATGCAGGCATCTTTTTTCATTTCATCAGCTGGTGGGTTAGCACTGTTAGCTGTTACAACAATATCAGCTTCTTTAGGATCACTGACAATCTTAGCATATGGCAATGACTGTAAAGTAACTGCCAAATCTGAATATACTAAGAAGAATGATTCTAATTCTAAGTAAACTTTAACTTGTATGTTTTTGTTATAAAGTGAGAAGAAACGATAAGCAATTGCATAAATTGCTTCTGAAATTTGTTTAGCTTTGCCATTTAATGATTGATACTTATCACGCAACATCAAGTGTTGAACTGTTGAATAGATCTTACTTTCTAGACCCTCATCATTCAACTTGCTGATAGCATCTCCAAATCCTGAATATAAATTCAAAATTTCAATGTAATTGTGATCTAAAGCTAGAACACCAATAATACATGTCGTCAAATTGTACTTATATCTCAAGAATTCGCTATGTGACATAGCCATATCAGACACAGTTTGTTCCACATCAATTGGAATAAGTTCCAAGAAATCATCAATAAAGTTAGCAAATAGTGGATTATATCTAACCAATTGCTTAGAAACTGATTGTAAATAATCTTCTGAAACTTCAAAGGTTGCTGGTACGCACATTAATAGGATATAAAAATCAGCTGATTGGAACATTTGCTCTTCATAACTGACGTCTTCCTTAATAGCACGCTTCAATTCTCTAACTTTTTTACTGCCGGTATCCCCTTCAAGCATTGAACCAGCACTCTCAAAAATATTAGGGAAAGGATAATTGATGACATTCAAAGCATCCATATTTTGAACGTGATTGCCCTCAATAATTCGATATAAGTGCGCCATAACGACATAAGCATAAAACATCTTCGTAATATGGTTAGTTGGCTTGAGACGATATTTATCCAAAGCGATATCAACAACCTTGAAAGCTGTCTTTTGTGTAAAATCTTCAAATGGCCATACGTATCCCCTAGTAGCATTCCAATACAATGCTGCGATGGCCAAACGAATTGATTCTTCATCACCTACAAAACGCATTGGTTCATAAGCAATTCTGACACCAAAGCGTTTCAAATAGCCTCTCATGGGCTTTAAATGACGTAAAACAGTGGCCTTACTACTTTCTAAGGTTTCATAGAAATGTTTAAAAGAAGTTTCCTTATCCTTAACAATAGCGTCCAAGAACAAGTAACCATCAGAGTTAGTTGTCAAAAATGCATGGTAAGCATCCCTAGTAACATTAAACATCTCTTCTGTACTGTATTCGTCCTTATCTAGGATTCTCTTAAAGTCTTCTTGAATTCCTAGGAAAGTATTGTAAACACTGCCGTAACTCTTATTCATTTGATAAGCAGCCTTACGTAAATTGATATCCTTAACTTGAATATCACGATTCCGATAAGTTCCAATCAAGTCAGCACTAGCTAATTGATTAGTTCTGATCAATTTAATCTTGTTAAATAGTTGTATCTTTTCTATTTCCGATTTTGAAAGAAATAAGTCAGTAAAGCTATCCAAGAACTCCACCCCCGTAGATGCGATTAATTCTATTATAATAAAATACGCTCAAACATATTTTTCAATAATTATATTATAATAAATTATTTTCTATATAAGTAACCTACCACACTTTATTACTTAAATAAATAGACAAGATATTTAGTAAAATATGAACATAATTTATTATCTATACCAATATGTTATTTTACGCTTTATTTATAATAAGTATAGTCTTTTGATGTTCCTTAATTCGAAAAAAAACATATTTCATAAAAAAGAAAAAAATAAACTGATTTTTTTAAGTTTATTTTCGATTTTATATAAAAAATTATATACAATTTTCCTTCATTATAATACTAAATCAATCTGGGCAAATTTCATTTAGGATTGAATCAAAGGTATGAAAGTTCATCTTGAATTTTCACTTTTTTTTGGTGATCTCGTAGAGATCACCCTTCTTAATGTCCCTTTTTTATTACCGATATTTTATTCAAATTTATTTTATTTTCATAAAATATACTGATTTTTAGATACTTTATTTACATAAAATATGAAGACACAAAAAAAAGGAATCAACTAATGTTGATTCCTTACATTGCGTGGCAGCTCCCTATCCTCGCGGGTAGTTTCCCACCAACTACTTTCGGCGCGGAGAAGCTTAACTTCTGTGTTCGGCATGGGAACAGGTGTATCCTTCTCACTATCGCCACCACACTATTTTGCCTCGTACCTTCAAAACTAGATATTAAGTCAATGATTTAAAACACTTCAAACTGCTGTAAACTCTTACTCGATTAAGTCCTCGATCTATTAGTACTGCTCAGCTCCATGTATCGCTACACTTCCACCCGCAGCCTATCTACGTCATATTCTTTAACGGATCTTACTTCCATAAAGGAATGGGAAATCTCATCTCGAGGGGGGCTTCACACTTAGATGCTTTCAGCGTTTATCCCTTCCATACGTAGCTACCCAGCGATGCGCCTGGCGGCACAACTGGTACACCAGAGGTATGTCCATCCCGGTCCTCTCGTACTAAGGACAGCTCCTCTCAAATTTCCTACGCCCGCGACGGATAGGGACCGAACTGTCTCACGACGTTCTGAACCCAGCTCGCGTACCGCTTTAATGGGCGAACAGCCCAACCCTTGGGACCGACTACAGCCCCAGGATGCGATGAGCCGACATCGAGGTGCCAAACCTCCCCGTCGATGTGAACTCTTGGGGGAGATAAGCCTGTTATCCCCAGGGTAGCTTTTATCCGTTGAGCGATGGCCCTTCCATATGGTACCACCGGATCACTAACTCCGACTTTCGTCCCTGCTCGACTTGTCAGTCTCGCAGTCAAGCTCGCTTTTACGTTTACACTCTGCAAATGATTTCCAACCATTCTGAGCGAACCTTTGAGCGCCTCCGTTACATTTTAGGAGGCGACCGCCCCAGTCAAACTGCCCACCAGACACTGTCCCTCATCGCGCTGAGCGATGTAGGTTAGAGCTTTCATATAACAAGGGTAGTATCCCACCAACGCCTCCTTCGAAACTAGCGTTCCGAAATCAACGGCTCCTACCTATCCTGTACATGTCACACAAAAACTCAATATCAAGCTACAGTAAAGCTCCATGGGGTCTTTCCGTCCTGTCGCGGGTAACCCGCATCTTCACGGGTATTATAATTTCACCGAGTCTCTCGTTGAGACAGTGCCCAAATCATTACGCCTTTCGTGCGGGTCGGAACTTACCCGACAAGGAATTTCGCTACCTTAGGACCGTTATAGTTACGGCCGCCGTTTACTGGGGCTTCAATTCTCAGCTTCGCAAAAGCTAACTGATCCTCTTAACCTTCCAGCACCGGGCAGGCGTCAGCCCATATACGTCATCTTACGATTTAGCATAGACCTGTGTTTTTGATAAACAGTTGTTTGGGCCTATTCACTGCGGCTGGCTGTTACACCAGCACCCCTTCTCCCGAAGTTACGGGGTCATTTTGCCGAGTTCCTTAACGAGAGTTCACTCGCTGACCTTAGGATACTCTCCTCGACTACCTGTGTCGGTTTGCGGTACGGGTAGTTTATTTCTAACTAGAAACTTTTCTTGGCAGTGTGAGTTATTGTGCTTCGTTACTAAAATTTCACTCCCCATCACAGCTTGTCCTTAGAGATATAAGCATTTGACTCATATCAAGACTTACTGCTTGGACGCGCATATCCATCAGCGCGCACACATCATCCTCCTGCGTCCTTCCATCGTTCAAACAAAATAAACTAGTACAGGAATATCAACCTGTTATCCATCGATTACACCTCTCGGTCTCATCTTAGGCCCCGACTAACCCTGGGAGGACGAGCCTTCCCCAGGAAACCTTAGTCTTGCGGCCGACCAGATTCTCACTGGTCTTTCGTTACTCATACCGGCATTCTCACTTCTAAGAACTCCACTGCTCCTCACGGTACAGCTTCAATGCTCTTACAACGCTCTCCTACCACGTGTCTTACGACACATCCACAGTTTCGGTATCATGCTTAGCCCCGGTACATTTTCGGCGCAGAATCACTCGACTAGTGAGCTATTACGCACTCTTTGAATGAATGGCTGCTTCTAAGCCAACATCCTAGTTGTCTATGCGTTTCCACATCCTTTTCCACTTAGCATGAATTTTGGGACCTTAACTGGTGATCTGGGCTGTTTCCCTTTCGACGGTGGATCTTATCACTCATCGTCTGACTCCCGGGTATAGATCAATGGTATTCGGAGTTTATCTGAATTCAGTAACCCAAGACGGGCCCCTAGTCCAAACAGTGCTCTACCTCCACGATCCTAATCCCCGAGGCTAACCCTAAAGCTATTTCGGAGAGAACCAGCTATCTCCAAGTTCGTTTGGAATTTCACCGCTACCCACAACTCATCCCAGCATTTTTCAACATACACGGGTTCGGTCCTCCGGTGTGTTTTACCACACTTTCAACCTGGTCATGGGTAGGTCACTTGGTTTCGGGTCTACATCAACATACTTAGTCGCCCTATTCAGACTCGCTTTCGCTACGGCTCCGACTTTTCATCTTAACCTTGCATGTTAACGTAACTCGCCGGTTCATTCTACAAAAGGCACGCCATCATCCATTAACGGACTCTGACTACTTGTAGGCACACGGTTTCAGGATCTATTTCACTCCCCTTCCGGGGTACTTTTCACCTTTCCCTCACGGTACTGGTTCACTATCGGTCACTAGGGAGTATTTAGCCTTGGGAGATGGTCCTCCCGGATTCCGACGGAGTTTCTCGTGTTCCGCCGTACTCAGGATACTGAATGGAGTGGGTCAGATTTCGTTTACGAGGCTTTCACTCTCTTTGGCCAAGCTTTCCAACTTGTTCAACTATCATTACCTTTTGTTCTCACAACATCAGTCCTACAACCCTATGAAGCAAGCTTCATAGTTTGGGCTATTCCCGTTTCGCTCGCCGCTACTTAGGGAATCGAATTTTCTTTCTCTTCCTGCAACTACTTAGATGTTTCAGTTCATTGCGTGTTCCTCTTGATTGCTATGTATTCACAAACAAGTAAATATCCATTACGATATTTGGGTTCCCCCATTCGGAGATCCCCGGATCAAAGCTTACTTACAGCTCCCCGAGGCGTATCGTCGTTAGTTACGTCCTTCATCGGCTCCTAGTGCCTAGGCATCCACCGTGCGCCCTTTATAACTTAATCTTGACAAAATATGGAAATACATCCATTTTTATCGCGCAGTTTTCGGTGTTTCTTTTAAATCATTAATTCTTAATATCCAGTTTTCAAGGTACGAGTTTGAGGGTAGACCCCTCAAAACTAAACAAAGTTTTAACGTTGTGTATTTCCGTTGATGCTAAGCATCATATCCTTAGAAAGGAGGTGATCCAGCCGCAGGTTCTCCTACGGCTACCTTGTTACGACTTCACCCTAATCATTTGTCCCACCTTAGGCGGCTAGTTCCCCGAAGGGTTACCCCACCGACTTTGGGTGTTACAAACTCTCATGGTGTGACGGGCGGTGTGTACAAGGCCCGGGAACGTATTCACCGCGGCATGCTGATCCGCGATTACTAGCGATTCCAGCTTCATGCAGGCGAGTTGCAGCCTGCAATCCGAACTGAGATCGGTTTTAAGTGATTTGCTTGCCCTCGCGAGTTCGCAACACGTTGTACCGACCATTGTAGCACGTGTGTAGCCCAGGTCATAAGGGGCATGATGATTTGACGTCGTCCCCACCTTCCTCCGGTTTGTCACCGGCAGTCTCACCAGAGTGCCCAACTGAATGCTGGCAACTGATAATAAGGGTTGCGCTCGTTGCGGGACTTAACCCAACATCTCACGACACGAGCTGACGACAACCATGCACCACCTGTATCCATGTCCCCGAAGGGAAAGACTAATCTCTTAGCTTTTCATGGTATGTCAAGACCTGGTAAGGTTCTTCGCGTTGCTTCGAATTAAACCACATGCTCCACCGCTTGTGCGGGCCCCCGTCAATTCCTTTGAGTTTCAACCTTGCGGTCGTACTCCCCAGGCGGAGTGCTTAATGCGTTAGCTGCAGCACTGAAGGGCGGAAACCCTCCAACACTTAGCACTCATCGTTTACGGCATGGACTACCAGGGTATCTAATCCTGTTTGCTACCCATGCTTTCGAATCTCAGCGTCAGTTACAGACCAGAAAGCCGCCTTCGCCACTGGTGTTCTTCCATATATCTACGCATTCCACCGCTACACATGGAGTTCCACTTTCCTCTTCTGCACTCAAGTTTACCAGTTTTCGAAGCACTTCCTCGGTTGAGCCGAGGGCTTTCACTTCAAACTTAATAAACCGCCTACATTCTCTTTACGCCCAATAAATCCGGACAACGCTTGCCACCTACGTATTACCGCGGCTGCTGGCACGTAGTTAGCCGTGGCTTTCTGGTTGAATACCGTCAGTACGTGAACAGTTACTCTCACGCATGTTCTTCTTCAACAACAGAGTTTTACGATCCGAAAACCTTCTTCACTCACGCGGCATTGCTCCATCAGGCTTTCGCCCATTGTGGAAGATTCCCTACTGCTGCCTCCCGTAGGAGTTTGGGCCGTGTCTCAGTCCCAATGTGGCCGATTACCCTCTCAGGTCGGCTACGTATCATTGCCTTGGTGAGCTATTACCTCACCAACTAGCTAATACGCCGCGGGTCCATCCAAAAGCGATAGCAGAGCCATCTTTCAAGCTACGATCATGTGAAAGTAGTTGTTATGCGGTATTAGCACTTGTTTCCAAATGTTATCCCCCACTTTTGGGCAGGTTACCCACGTGTTACTCACCCGTCCGCCACTCACCAAAATCTGAATCATGAAGCAAGCTTCAATCTTCAGGATGGTTCGTTCGACTTGCATGTATTAGGCATGCCGCCAGCGTTCGTCCTGAGCCAGGATCAAACTCTCATATTAAAAGTTTGTGACTCATAAAAAATTATACTAGCGAATTGACTTCGTTGTAAATCCAACAAATAAATGTTGGCCTACACAATTTAGTGTTAAAACTTTGTTCAGTTTTCAAAGGTCTACCAGCTGATTAAGCGCTTACGCTCATCAGCGACTTAATTATTTTATCAAGCTGACAAGTTAATGTCAAGAACTTTTTAAAATAATTTTTCTAACAATTTAATGAAAAGATTCATCAAATTGTTAGCTCGTTGTTCTTACGAGTCAACTTAATTATCATAACAAGTTCATAACTCAATGTCAAGAACTTATTTGAAATAATTATTTCAACTTTCAAGCAAATATCTTGCTTATCCGTTGAAGCCGTTGACCTGTCGTGACAACAGGTAATATATTACCGTTTATGGTAAACCAATGCAAGTACTTTTTTCATTTTTTTTTGAAAATGACTAATTTTCTTTTATTTTTTCAATATCCAAGACCTTATCGATCCAATCACTACTATAGAAGTCCTCTTCGTGGGTAACTAGAATCATTGATCCATCATAGTTTTTGAGACCTTTGCGCAAAGCGGCCTTACTTTCATCATCCAAATGGTTAGTAGGCTCATCCATGAATAGAAAGTTAGTGTTATCGAACATCAAATCAGCAATCTTAACCTTAGTTTGTTCACCACCAGATAGAGAACGTAGTGGTGACATGATTTGTTGGTTAGTTAATCCAGTTCTAGCAAGAACACGTCTAACTTCCTTACCGCCTTCTTCAGAATGCTTATCACTAATGTATTGGAATGGTGACTCTAAGTTATTCTTCCAGACTAGATCTTGCTTGAAATAACCTATCTTTACAGTCTCTGAGAATTCAAAGTTACCATCAATTGGTTTAAGGATATTCAACAAGGTCTTAATCAAAGTAGACTTACCGATACCGTTGAATCCTTTAATAACCATTTTTTCTCCACTGACAATAGAGAAATTCAAGGCTTTATCAAAGAGAGCTTTCCCGTCATATCCAACTTTTAGATTATTAACGTCTAACATCATTCGTGAACTAGGTACTTCAACATATGGAAAGGCGAAGCTTGCAGCTGTTTTACTCCCTGGGGGTGTTAAGACATCCATATGAGCTAATTGCTTCTCCCTACTCTTAGCACTCTTAGAACGAGAACCGGCCTTAAACTTTCTAATATAAGCTTTAGTTTTAGAGATCTTTTCTTGTTGCTTGACGTAAGCCTTCATATAAGTTTCTTGATTAGCAGCCTTTTGCTTGAGAGCTTGCTTTAAAGAACCTGTATATTTAGTAATCTTACCGAATTCAAAATCAGCCACACAATTAATGATTCGATCTAAGAAATTGTAATCGTGGGAAATGACGATGAAGGCACCACTAAAGTTGTTCAAATAATCAGCCAACCAATCAATATGGTTAGTATCCAAATAGTTTGTTGGCTCATCCAATAAAATCATATCTGGTTGTTCAAGCAAAATTTTAGCCAAAATAATCTTCGAACGTTGGCCACCACTGAGTTTTGAGACATCGTGATCATAACCGATTGCATCTAGTCCTAAACCAGTCGCAACTTGTTGAATTTTGGTATCTAACTCGTAGAAGTCGTTGGCATCTAAGATTTCTTGAAGTTTTCCAGCTTTTTCAAGATCCTCATCTGTCGGATTATTCATGTAAATCTCGTTTAGCTTATCGCTTGTTTCATACAATTTTGAAAACGCTGTCTTTAAATATTCGTAGATGGTCATCCCTGGTGCCAATCTAGCTTGTTGGTCCAAATAACCAATCGTTAAATGCTTCTTCCAAGTGATTTTTCCTTCATCTGGTTCAATTTGACCAGTTAAAATCTTAATAAAAGTAGACTTACCCACTCCATTTTGACCAATTATTCCTAAATGGTCCTCTTTGTTAACTTGTAGATTAGCAGAATCATATAATTTCTTATCCAAAAACTGCTGACTTAAATCATGTATCTCTAAAACACTCATATTTATCTCCTTTATACATAAGAAAAGACTGAAACTATTGTCCCAGTCTTTATCCAAATTATTCTGACGTTTGATATCTTGTAAAGATTGTATAGTTTTGATTTGTAGTCCCACTGTCAAATGAGAATCCTCTAGCTTCATTCAATGTGTTTAATCTAGTTTCTTCATTATTCAGTTGTTCTTCAGAAAGGCCTAATTGCTTTCTTAGTTTGTTTGATACTCGACGCAATTCTTTAGTTGGGGCCACTTCATATGAAGATCCATTAATCATTGAGCCATATCCTTGAACATGATCAGAGTCGATGTTCTTAGCAGCTCCACGATAATTAAAGAAGACCGACTGCATATCACTAAAACTCAAATTAGTAGTCATTGAACTAGAAATACTATTCAAAACCTTTTGGTAATGCGTAAATGTATTAGCACTAGCAGCGCTCTTAATAATAGCCGTGATAACTTGACGCTGTCTCTTTTGACGACCGTAATCACCTTCAGGGTCTTCATAACGCATTCTAGAGTAATCTAGTGCTTGTTTACCATTTAAATGCATCTTACCCTTCTTGAAATGAGACTCTTTCTCACCGGTATCACCATAAGAGAAACTAAATGGTACATTAACATCTACACCACCAACAGCGTTAACAATCTGCTTAAGTGAGTTAAAATCTACTTTAACATAGTAGTCAATTGGTACATTCAACAACTTCTCTGTTGTCGCCACCGCACTACCTTCATTACCGATGTTGTAAGCTGAATTGATTTTTTGAATCTTTTTGGTGTTATTAGTACTGCTCTTCCAAATTTGAGCCATCGTATCACGTGGAACGGAAACCATTGTCGTTTTGTTAGTCTTAGGATTAACCGTTACAACGATCATCGTATCCGAATTTCCTCGATAATTAGTTTCAGTATCTCTAACCCCATTATCAGTCGTATCAACTCCCAATAAAAGAATTGAAATTGGCTTTTTATCATTGATTCTTGTTGAAACTTTTTTACCATCAATAGCCTTGTAAGTCTTACCCAATGAATTCTGAGCTTGAGCATAAAGTCTAAATCCATAAGCACCCATGACAAAAATCATAACTAAGAATACTAATCCTAGAATCTTAACGAATGGACGTTTGATTTTTCCACCGTTATTAGAAGCTAAGGCACTGTTACGAGATCTTTGCCGATGCTGCCTAGACATATTGTCGTTCTTATTGTTATCCATAATAAACTCCGATTAATTTGCTATCTACATTAAAAACAAATTCTCTCTATATTATAGTAGATAGGATGCAATTATACAGCTTAATTCAATTGAATTAAAATTAAATTTTAAATAGCCGCATTCCTAAATTATAATTTTTTGACACAATCTGTCAATTTTACAAAAAACATTTTAGTTAATTATTAATTAAAACATACTCAAAAATCTATCTCTTTATTTAAGCCTTTTTCTTGTATATTTCATGTATAATTTCTTCCGTAGGAGGATTTGAATAATGTCAGATGCAAGTAATGCAAAGACGTTTAGATGGTGGAATATTGCCCTATTAGGCTTTACCACCGTTTGGGGTCTTAATAATGTCATCAATAACTTTGCCAATCAAGGTTTAGCTGTTGTTACATCATGGATTTTAATCATGGTTCTTTATTTTGTTCCATACACTTTAATGGTGGGACAATTGGGATCCGCTTTTCAAGAGGCTGGTGGAGGAGTTAGTTCTTGGGTTAAAGCTCTTTCTAATAATAAACTGGCCTACTTTGCTGCCTGGACTTACTGGGTAGTACACGTTCCATATCTTGCTCAAAAGCCACAAATCATCATGGTTAGTTTGAGCTGGTTATTCAAGGGAAATGGTTCTTTCATCAAAACTGCTTCACCATTTATCGTACAAGGTGCAAGTTTAATTATCTTCTTGCTCTTCGTTTGGTTAGCTAGTAAAGGAACTGCTACCTTGAATAATCTTGGTAGTATTGCCGGTATTGCAATGTTTGCTATGTCAATGCTATTTATCATCTTAGGTGTCAGTGCTCCATTTATCACTCATGTACAAATTGCTACACCAAACATGACTGATATCCACACATATATACCTAAGTTTGATTTCCAATACTTTACGACGATCTCTATGTTAGTCTTCGCCGTTGGTGGTTCAGAAAAAATTTCACCTTATGTTAATAAAACTAAAAATGCTTCTAAGGAGTTCCCACTCGGTATGATTATCTTAGCCGTGATGGTAGCTGTTTCTGCAATCTTAGGATCATTTGCTATTGGTATGATCGTTAACTCAAATCACATTCCAGCCGATTTGATGGCCAACGGTGCTTACCAAGCTTTCCAATTTTTAGGTAATAGTTTCCACGTTGGTAACTTATTCGTTTGGGCTTTTGCCATTACCAACACAATTGCTTCTGCTGCGGCTCTAGCTATTTCTATCGATGCACCATTACGTATGCTTTTAGGCGATGCTGATAAGAAATACATCCCTAAAGGTCTTTTGAAGAAAAACAAGCGTGGCGTTGCTATCAATGGTTACAAGTTAACTGCAATTTTAGTTTCTATCTTAATCATCGTTCCTGCTCTTGGAATCAATGGAATGAATGATTTATACAACTGGCTATTGAACTTAAACTCAATTGTTATGCCTATGCGTTACCTTTGGGTATTCTTGGCCTACATGATGCTTTGTCGTCAACTAGACAAATTCAAGTCAGATTATATGTTCGTTAAGAATAAATACGTCGGCTTTGGTTTCGGACTATGGGCTTTCTTCTTAACAGCCTTTGCCTGCGTTCTAGGTATGGTGCCTAAGATGAACATGGCAACTGATCCATCATCATGGTGGTTCCAATTAGCACTTAATATCATCACACCAATCGCTTTGATTGCTTTGGGATTGATTTTACCTGCTATCGCTAAACGTACTAATAATGAATTAGATGAAATATAGTCAATATCTACTGCACGGATATTAAAAAGATCCTCTAGGAATTAATCTAGAGGGTCTTTTTTAGTTTGTAGTAGAAGTAGACGTCGAAGTGGTATTACCATTACTGTCAATTTTTAGATCAGGGACATTTCCACCATAACTTCTGATTTCATTCATAATATCGATCAATTTTTGTTTTTGATCTTCCTTATCAGAATCATTGTTCTTGTAAGCATCCTTTACCTTTTGAAGTTGTGAATTATACTGTGGCATCAACTTATCCACCATATTCTGGCGTTTCTTTTCACGTTGTTCTTCAATAGCTTCTTTTTCAGATTCAAATTGGGCTACCTTCTTATTATCTTTAGCAGCTTGGAACATCGCTTGACTCAAATTCAGATCCTTTTGAAGCTGTAAAATCTGCTTGTTAAAATCATTCTTGGCACTTTGTCGTTTAACATTACTATTCAAATAACGAATCTTTTGCAACTCATCTAATTTCTTATTGTACTGTGATTCTTTAATAATTGGATTGTCATTATACTTATCAATCGCCTTTTGAACTTTTCTTTCTCGCTTGAATTCTTCTTTCTTCGTCAAATGATAAATAATTCGATAATCGAGGTTGTACAAACGATTCTCATTCTTATTAGCTTGATTAGTACTGTATTTAGAAAAATCATTATCGATGATATCTTGAATACTTGGCTTTTCAGCTTTGGTATTAACTGACAAGTTGCTGCCACTAACCGTTACAGTACTTGGTTTCTTGAAATCAACATTCTTTTGCTTCATTTCATCAACCAAATACTCACCGACTGATTTAAAAGCTTTCATGGCAAGCTGACGTTCTGAAGCATTCAAACTATCTTCCTTCTTGTCATCACCAGTCCAGTTAGCAATCGTAAAGTCTGGTGTCATCCCTACGAAGTATGAATCGTAATTATCATCAGTTGAACCAGTTTTACCAGCAGTATATTTGTAATTATCCAAAGCAGCATCTTTACCTAGTCCATCACTAATAACTGATTGCATTGTATTGATCATCATATAACTGGCATTTTTAGTATAAACGTCCTTTTTCATATGAGTATTTTGATAAATGTAGCGATCATTGTCATTATCGTAAATGCTGGAAATATTGCTAGGATGAATGAACTGACCACCACGTGAAAACGAACTATACGCTGAAGCCATTTCCGTTGTCGTAACACCATTTCTAAAGGAACCAATTGCTAATCTTGGGTCCAATTTTTGAGTTGGCGACAATCGAGCAAATTCCATTTTGACCATATCATCATAGTAAGTACCCTTAGTATCTTGAGCTGCCAACTTATAAGCGATGGTATTGATTGAGTTTTCTAGTGCGTGACGAACCGTTGTACTACCCGTGTAGCCACTGTACCAGTTATGCACAACTGGATTACCGACAGCCGAATCAATGACTGTACTCTGTGGTAAATATCCTCGTTCAAAAGCAGGTGCATAAGCCACGATTGGTTTAGCCGTTGAACCCGGTTGATGATATCCATTTATCGTTCGATTAAATTGATCTCCATCAGTTGTTCGACCACCGACTACCGCTATAACGTCGCCAGTTTTATTATCTACTACCGTACTAGAAACCTGCGGTGTCAGTTTTCCATTGGCAGTTCGGCCAGTATAAGGAGAATAAACTTGCTTGATCAAGTTTTCCACTTTGTTTTGCACATCCATATCAATCGTCGTCTGAATCGTGTAGCCACCATCCATCAATTGACCGTGAGCACGTTCATATTCTTGTTGATACTTCGTATCGTAGGCTTGACGGTCTGCTGCATTTTTAAAATCATAACGCATCGTGAATCCAGATGACTTCATTAACTCTTCTGTCGCTCCATAGACTGCATAACTCAGAGCATAATTATTGGAGACATCGTTATCATATTTCTTTTCGTTTAGTTTCAATCCCAAAGGCTTTTTACGAGCTGTTTGATAAGTCTTTTTGGAAATCAAATCTCGCTGGTTAAAGATATACAGAATCATATTCCGACGTTTTTTAGTCCGTTCTGGATATTGAACCGGATCATAATACACCGGATTATTGGGAATACCGACTAGCATGGCTATTTTATCAATTGATAAATCATTTTGATCCTCTGAGAAATAGTAATCAGAGGCCGCACTAAAACCATACGATCCGTGTCCCATGTAGACATTGTTAATATAAAACTCCAAGATCTGCGACTTAGTAAATTTCTTTTCTAACTGTTGGGCAATGACCATTTCCTTGAGCTTACGAGTTAAGTTCTGCGACTGATCTTGTAAGATAACGTTCTTAACTAATTGCTGCGTCAGCGTAGATCCACCTTCAGTCCGACGATGCAACAAGGTTGAACCGACTGAACGCATAATCGCATATAGATCAACTCCATGATGAATGTAGAAACGTTGATCTTCGACATCCACCAATCCTTTACTGATCTTAGTGTTAATCTTATTGATTGGTGTGTAATCTGAACTTGATTGGGCTAATTTTTTTATCACTTTACCGTTACGATCATATATAACGGTTGAATTACGGGGATGAAAATCAGATTTTTTTAAACCTTGACTATAAGAATAACCATCAGCAATCGTATTCTTGATTTCATAACCATATTTCCACCAAAAAGCTCCGATACTTAAAACAATTAATAAAACTAACGTCAAAAGAATCCAGGGCCATTTTTTTCTTTTCTTGATTAATTTATGTTCCATTTTTTTCTTACGCATGATTACCCCTAATTAACAAAGAATGTCGTTCCTGAAGAAACTTGTGACATCAAATCGGATAAATCTGATGAACTAATTTGCATACCGTTGTTATAACTAGTTGACCCGGCATAAATGAAACCAATTGTTGAATTATCACCAAAGTAAATTGAACTAGTCAAAGCTGAATTATTCTTGAACCAGAAGACGGGTGTAGCTGAATTAAAGTCTGTCGTCGTATTGTCTGGGTCAGTTAAGCCCATTGAAGTTAATTCACTGATGCTTGCATTACTAATATATTGTCCAAAGTCACTACTATCACTATCAGTAACAATAGCATCAGAACTATTAGCATCCACAAGTTTTTTAACCGTATATTTACCAGAACTTACCTTGGAACTAATAACATTGATATAACCATCTTCAGCAACATATTTGCCAGAGACTCTCGTCATCAAAGCTAAAGTATTCTTATTAGAATTATAATAAAGCACATTCTTACTAGTAATATCAGCTTGATCCAATGCATCTGAAGCTCCACTAGTTGAATTCATGCTTGAAACGATATCGACACTAGCTGGCGTGTACTTTTCTGTCAGAGGTGAATTTTTCAAAGCTTCCAACTCTTCCTTAGCGGCAGCTACTCTAGAACTCTCACCTTTATTGTTGGCAAAATAATTATCCATTTGATTAACGGCTTGAGTCCAGTGATTCTTGGATGTTTTATTCTTGATCAATTTGTAATAAGTGTTAACCATTGAAATTTTCTTAAAACTCAAACTACTCTTATCGGAATTAAAGCTATCCCACGTTTTACTCAAATACTTATCAGCATCTTGGGTTTGTTCATACCAAATTTGAATCGTATCAAGTTTGTTACGTAATTTTTGATAAACGTCTTGGTTCTTTTCTTTTAACAATTTTTTATCTAAATCATTAATCTTAGTTTCAGTAACATCATCTTTATAATGACTCTTACCGTCATAAAAAGAATTAACTTCTTTGGAACGGTCTTTTCTAGCCTGAATATAAGCTTCGAGTTCTTGATACTTCTTCTCATTACTAGGAGTAATCACGATACCGTCGCTGACATCAATTAATTTACCAATGAAATCTAAAGTCTTATAATTCAAATCAGTTTTGAGAACTTCTAATTCTTTATCTTGATACTGACTAGATATTTTAGACGTGACAACAGCATTAACGACACCTCTTGAAAGCATGACAAAGAAAATGACTGCAGTGATTACACCGACAATCCCGGCACCCATCAATAAATATCGCTCAGATTTAGTTTTAGTCTTTAAATCTTTCTTATCTTTCATGATTTTCCCCAAATATCTAGTTCATCTTGTTATTATATATAGTAAATTATCCTGCAAATAAAGGGTGGAAATTTTGAAAAAATTAAACAAAAAATATATAAAATGGATTGTTATTTTCCTACTATTAATCGCCATTATTTTCTCATACGCCCTTAATTTAGGAAAAATCAAAGATAAAACAATCAATGGCATCTCAAGTTTAACCATTCCGTTCTCTTTGATTGTTAATCCTAACAATATCGACGAAGACATCGCACCCAAAGCCATCTCATTAAAAGCTGATTTGAATAATTCTAAAACAGAAGCTTTGAATCTAATCAGTTCTATCAATGATGACTATGATAATACAAAACAACTGTCGTTTTTATCCAATGACCAAGAAGAATCTTTATTAAAGAAGGTTCATCAAAAATCACACCGTTATATCGGTAAAATGACCTTGCTAAACTTTGGTAAAGACGCTCATGGAAAATATATTACTATCAGTTGTAACCGTTATGACGATACAAAGAATATCGTTAGCTATCGTTATCGCCTTTATTACAAGGGGGATAATATTACTTCAGCCAAATATCTCAATACCAAGTCTAACAAATATCCACCAAAATACATCTTTAAAGACGTTGAACTAGGCAAATTTGGTACAACTGAAGCGGATGCCTTTATGCAACGATTAAAGACAGCCATCATCAATTCTAATTTAACTGCTACCAATGCCAACGAACCTGGTAATTTCAATCAGATCTCAATTAACCTAGGTTTGAATCCAGACAAGAGCAACGTTGGTCTGTATACCTTGGCTAAAAATTCTAATTCGCGGGTCAGCAATTCTAGTATCGTCGGTTATCAAGTTTCCGATCTCCCTCGCTACACTAGAATTTATATTAAACAGTTAAATAAAGATAATAGTTATTACTATACGTTAACTTTCAGCCGTAATAGTGGACGTTTTATCAACTTGCAACGTGGTATCATTTCAACCGATTCTAAAAACCAATAAAATAAGCCTAATCAGAATTTGTTCTGACTGGGCTTATTTTATTTCTTCTTTTCATTATTGAGCAAAATTCCATCAATAATATCTTGTAAACTCACCTGTGACATGCTTTCTTCAGCATCGTTTTGTACCTTTTGATAAACCTCTCTTAAAGTATCTTGAATATTACCACCAACGATACATTTAGGATTAGTTTTTTCATCAACGTGGAGTAAGTTTTGATTATCTTCAATAGCTCGATAAACATCCAACAACGTTATCTCAGAAGCTTTCTTAGACAATTTTGGAGCAACTTTTCCAGGTGCGCTCTGTAACAATCCAGCTTTTTTCAATCTCGACATCATACGTCGCACTAAACTGGGATTGGACTCGATACTACTGGCGATTGCTGCACTTGAAAGATCACCATCTTTACAAATATCAACGTATGCCAAAATATGCACGCCATCACTCAATTTACTGGAAAACTTCAATATCATCACTCCTTCACACTTCTTAATATCATAAGGTATAAGGCGGGTCTTTGACAAACATTATTTACCAACAATTGTTTCGAGTGCTTCTGACAATGGTGTCAATTCTCTACCTAAAACTTCTGGCAAGTCATTTGTATCTTCCGTCAAATTACCTTGAGTAATCAAATCTTGAATGGAAAGAATCACTTGAATCGTTCCTTCATCCATCCCAGATTTTTGCAATGCTTGACTATATTCCACATCGCTTAATTTCGTAGCTTTAACTTTTAATGCATCGGCCAAATCTTGATAAGTTCGACTCTTTCCCGCAAATTCATAAACTTTCTTAGGATTATTTTGAGTCAATACTAAAGCAGCAGCTTCTGAATATTCTGATTCCAAAGCCCAACCGACTTTACCATCAGCTGAGTATACTAGTCCCTGTGTTGCAGCATTCTTTAACGAATCGGCTTCATTTTCCAAATACCAGTTATTACGTAAAAATGAATAATCAATTCCTGATTCTTTGATCAATTTCTCTGTCACTTGATGATCACTTGCCAAAGGAGCCGTAGCTGTATCAGCATGTGGAAAACTAGTATAGGCAATATACTTAACTCCAGCATTCTTAGCAGCCGTAACGACATTTTCATGTTGAGTAGCACGGGCAACTTTTCCACCAGGTTGTGATGAAATGAAGAGTAATTTATCGATACCTTGAAGCGATTCAGTCAATCTTTCCACATCGTTATAGTCACCTAAACGTACTTTCACACCTTCAGGTACGGTTGCTTGTGCCTTTTGAATGTTACGAGCCAAAGCTACTATATCTGTAGCAGGAACTAATTCAACTAATTTTTTGAGCGCATTTTGACCAAAATGACCAGTTGCACCTGTGATTGCATATTTTGCCATAAAAATCCTTCTTCCATAAACGTTTAATTTAATTGTTACTTTATTATTAACTTGTATTTATTATATTAACACGTTTACTTTTGAAAGCAAGAATTTAGAATTTTTACACACAATGACAAAAAAGCCACTAAGCATTATGCCTAGTGACTCAAATTTTTATAATTAGTTTTTCCAAACATCATTTACTTCAATAGTTTGTTCACGATCAGGACCAACTGAAACAGTAGCGTATTCAACGCCTAATTGGTCTTTAATGAAGTCAAGATAATCTCTAGCTTGTTGTGGCAAATCGTTGAGGCTCTTAGCTTGAGTCATATCTTCAGTCCAACCTTTGAAGGTCTTGTAAACTGGTTTGCACTTAGCTAGGACATTTAAGTTAGCGGGATATTCATCAATAATCTTGCCATTTAAGTCATAGCCTGTGCAGACTTTGATTTCATCTAAGCCAGTCAAAACATCCAAACAGTTCAATGACAAGTGTGTTACACCAGCCACGTTACATGAATGCTTCAAAACAACCAAATCAATCCAGCCAACACGACGAGGACGATGTGTAACAGTTCCATATTCATGACCTGCTTCACGCAAGAAGTCACCCGTATCGTTTAATTGTTCAGTAGGAAATGGTCCAGCGCCGACACGTGAAGTATAAGCTTTAACGACCCCAATCACGTTATCAATCAATGGAGCACCAACACCAGCACCAGTAGTTACACCACCAGCAGGATTTGAAGAAGTAACATAAGGATAAGTACCATGGTCGATATCAAGCATGATTCCTTGTGCACCTTCAAATAGAACATTTTTGCCATTTTTTAGTTCTTTGTTCAAATAGGCAGAAGTATCAATGACACGATCCTTTAAGTCTTGACCGATTTGGTAATATTTTTCAAAAATATCATCAAACTTCATTGGTTCAGCACCGTAAATCTTAGTAAACAATGCATTCTTTTGTTCAAGATTTTGTGTCAACAATTCTTTGAATAAATCTTTATCAAGAATATCAGCCATTCTAATACCAACACGTGAAGCTTTGTCAGTATAAGCAGGGCCAATTCCTCGGTTAGTTGTACCAACTTTAGAATCACCCTTAGCTTGTTCTTGCAACTTATCTAATTGAATGTGATAAGGCAAAATCAATTGAGCGCGGTTAGAAATCTTCAAATTAGTTGTATCTACTCCTTGTTCGTGGAGACGATTCAATTCTTCTTGAAGTGATTCGAGGTTTAAAACAACCCCATTTCCAATAACACTAGTTTTATCTGAATACAAAATACCTGAGGGAACAGATCTTAATTTGTAAACGTTGTTATCGATATTCAAAGTGTGGCCGGCATTATCTCCACCTTGGTAACGTGCAATAATATTAGCTTCACCACTGAAATAATCGGTAATCTTACCTTTACCTTCATCGCCCCATTGGGTACCTACTACAACAACTGTCGTCATTTCTTCTACACCTACACTATTTAATTTTCTGGAATATTCGCTATCGATGAAAACTTATTATAAGATTTCACGAACAATAACTTGGCCGTTCCACGTGGACCTGAACGGTTCTTACTGATGATTACTTCAACTTCACCGACATCTTGATCTTCAGGTTCTTCCTCATTATTGTCATCCCCATCTTCATCACGATAATAATCATCACGATAAAGAAAGGCAACGATATCCGCATCCTGTTCAATTGAACCAGATTCACGGATATCTGACAACATCGGTCTTTTGTCCTGACGAGCTTCGACACCACGGGAAAGCTGTGATAATGCGATTACTGGCACATGAAGTTCTTTCGCTAATTTTTTCAAATTACGTGAAATAACTGAAACTTCTTGTTGTCGATTTTCTTGACCAGTTCCTTCGATTAATTGCAAATAATCGATAACTACTAAGTCCAAATGTCCACTTTCTTTCAAAAGTCGACGACATTTAGATCTAATTTCTGCCATCTTGATACCAGGAGTGTCATCAATGTAAATATTAGTCCGAGATAAACTTCCCATGGCTACTACTAAACTATTCCATTGATTCTCGTCCAATTTACCCGTTCTCAGAGCGTTTGCGTCGATACTACCCTCAGAACATAGCATACGGTTAACTAACGACTCAGCACTCATTTCTAGTGAGAACATCGCTACCGTAGCATTGGACTTAGTAGCTGCATTTTGAGCTACATTTAAAACAAAGGCTGTTTTACCAACACCAGGACGAGCAGCTAGAATGATCAATTCATCTTTATGCAAACCAGTCGTCATCGCATCAAGATCCTTGTAGCCGGTGGAAAGCCCGGTAACATCACTATCTTGATCATACAATTTATCGATTTCTTCAAAAGAAGCCTTAACGACATCTGAAATACGACGGAACCCTTTATGATTTCGATTCTCAGACACGTCCATGATTTCTCTTTCGGATTGGTCGATGATACTGTCGATATCTTCATCTTCATCAAAACTACGTTGAACGATACCAGTCGCAGCATTGATCAAACGTCTCAAAGTTGATTTATTCTTAACGATTTTGGCGTAATAAGTTGTATTAGCAGCCGTTGGTACAGCATTAGCCAATTCAGCTAAATAACTAACACCACCAATATCTTCGATTTGATTTGCTCGATCCAATTCATTTTGAACCGTCACGACATCGACCGGTTCTTCAGCATCGTTTAAATTCATCATCGCTTGAAATACTAATTGATTGGCGTGTTGATAAAAATCATCGGCTTCAACGTATTCCATCGCTTCAATTAAAGCATCTTGACTTAGAAAAACCGCTCCTAATACGGCTTGCTCAGCATCCTTATCATTGGGCGGTATTCTTGAAGTTATATCATTATTCATTTATATCCTACTTCTTTTCAGCAACGTGAACTCTGATGGTAGCTTCGACACCTTCAAACAACTTCACCGGTACATTGATGTAGCCCAGTGATTTAACGCCATCGGAAAGTACCATCTTGTGCTTATCAACTTTGAGTCCATATTGTTTATTTAATTCTTCAGCAATCTTCTTGGTTGTTACTGAACCAAAGAGACGACCATCAGTTCCAGCTTTAGCCAAAATTTCAACAACTGTCTTGTCATCTTCAATTTGGACTTTGATTTTTTTAGCTTCTTCTTTTTCAGCTTCGTAATCTTTAGCTTCACGATTTTGTTCGGCCTTTAATTTAGCAACGTTTTGTTTAGTAGCTTCGATAGCCTTTTTATTTTTAATCAAAAAGTTTTGGGCATAGCCGTCAGCGACATTTTTTAGTTCACCCCTTTTACCTTTACCTCTTACATCTTCTAGGAAAATAACTTTCATTCTTAGTCCTCCTCTATTTCTTCTCCGAATCAGTCAAAACTGCAACTAATTGTTCCTTGGCTTCTTCTACTGTGGCGTCTGAAATTTGTGTTGCGGCATCAGACAAGTGTCCACCACCACCAAGTTTTTCCATAATAACTTGTACATTAACATTTCCCAAACTTCTAGCCGAAATCCCTACTCGACCATCAGGACGTTTGCTAATAACAAATGATGCTTCAACATTATCTAATGACAACAACGTATCAGCAGCTTGAGCTACGATGACAGGATCATAAGTCTTGTCCTCTTCACCGAAACATACTGCCATATTACCATTGACCATCGTAATTGTTTCAATCAAATGACTCTTCTGAATATATGAATCAACATTCTCTTTCAAAACATTTTGGATGACAGCTTCGTCAGCACCCACAGAGCGTAAGTAACTAGCAGCATCAAAGGTTCTCGTACCAGTTCTAAGTGAGAATGACTTCGTATCGACGGTAATCCCAGCCAACAAAGCTGTAGCTTCGATTTTCTCGATAGCTTTCTTATTCTTAGGTTGGTATTCAAGCATTTCAGTGATCAATTCACTAGTTGATGAAGCATATGGTTCGATGTAGATCAACATTGGATTCTCTGGGAATTCTTCACCACGTCTATGGTGATCGATGACAACAACTTTATTATTATCGCCGTCAATTAAATTAGGATTGATAGAAATGCTTTGCTTAGAATGGTCGACCATCACGATTAAAGTCTTTGGTGTCTTCATTGAAACTGACTCATCTGGTGAAATGATATCTTTTTGAATGTCTGGCTCTTCTTTAGCCATTGCCAAAAGTCGGCTGACATCAGAATGCAAAGTATTAGGATTGATAACGATTTTACATGGCGTGTTATTCATCAATGAAATCCGTCTAATACCTAAAGATGATCCTAAAACATCCATGTCGGGATGTGAGTGACCCATAACGATAACTTGATCGCTATCTTTCAATAATTCTTGCAAGGCTTCACTGATCATTCTAGCCCGGACACGAGTTCTCTTTTCCATTGGGTCAGTATTACCACCATAGAAACGAGCCTTTTCGCCAATTTCCTTAACGACAACTTGATCGCCTCCACGACCTAGTGCCAAGTTAAGATTCTTTTGCGCTTCAGTATTTAGTTTATCCAAATCATCAACACCGTAAGAAAAGCCCATGCTCAAAGTCAAAGGTACATTTTGTTGCGAAGTATATTCACGAATCGTATCAAGAATTTTAAAACCATTTTTCTCCATTGTAAAGATTTTACCTGTGTAAGCCATAATGAAGAAATGATCATCATCAATTCGTTTCAAGAACATTTGTTGATCAAAGGCCCAATTCGACAATTCATTCGTGACATAGTTGTCCAAATTAGAAATATCCCGATCACTCATTGATTGAGTAATTTCAGCATAATTATCCAAATAGACTTGACCAATGACCGAACGGTTATCTTCATATCTTTTTTCAATTTTAGAGTAATGCGTAATATCAAACAAATAGATTACTTTTAGTTCTGGTTGAATTTGAACCAAGAAATCTTTGTCATCAATTTGAATGGTACGACTATCTGCATGACCTACATCATCGACTAAATTAGATAATTGAGCCGATATATCAGCAATAGTCATACTATTAGATGGATTAAAGCCTGTCTTTTCGACAAAGTAAGGATTTACCCATTGAATTTGTTTATCAGTATCGTATAAAAGTATGCCTAAAGGATACTCAACGAAACTGTTGTCTGTTCCCCGATCAATTCGATATTGCAAATTGTTAGTATATTTACCCGCTTTTTCACCTAATAAAAGGAAGAGATAAACAAATAAAATCAACGAAATAATCACCAAAATAGCTTGGATATATCCGGCAATAGAACCGTGAATCAAGCCGACGATTAAAATCGAAAACAACATCACAATCAAAGAGATCGCTGTTAATTGAGTTGAATGATCAACTCGAGAAAGGAAGAATTTCAGATTAGCTTTTATCTTTTTCATAAATATCCCCTCTTAGATATACCCTTTAATTTTATCACAGCCGACTTCTTCTTTCTTCTATATATTACACCGAAAATCAAGTCATAAAATCATTAGCTTTTGGAAACAAAAACACCAGAATTTCTGACATAATTTGAGAATCCTGATGTTGATTATTTATTCGTCATCTTTGATGGTTTTTACATGCATTCTTTCATAAAGAGCCATAAAAATTGTGAAAAAAACTGTGAAAAACAAAGCTGAGATTATTTCTTTAAAACTGAATAGGATCTTAAAAAAGCCTTCATTAAAATAGAATAAAGAGTGCACTATCCAAAAGGTTACAAATTCAAGTGGTGCTAATCTGACCCAACTGTGTTGCAGTCCTTTAACAAACTCTTTTTTATCCTCTGGACTGACTTCTTTTACAAGGAGTCTTTTCTTTAGCCATAGATGAGAAAAAGTGCACCAATAGCTTGAACAAAAGTAGCTAAGTAAAATAAAGTTTCAAAATCTGCAGCTTAATTATTGGATGCATAAACACTGATTCCAAAGCCAAATACTAATTCAAAGACAAACAAAACAAATACTGTTTTCGTAGCAAAAATCCCAACTTCTTTTTGGATTCTCTCATCCACGAAGACATTTTTTCCAATGAACTATTTGATGAGTTTCTTATCTAGTTTTTTCATGCGTTCCATTCCCTTAATTTTAGGTATACTTTAACTTTCTTCTTTATCTATCCAAAACAACGTATTTAAATTTGCGTCTAATTCCCAGGCCAATTTCAAACATAAATCCAACGATGGGTTGTACTTATCATTCTCAATTAAATTGATTGTCTGACGAGCTACACCGACTTTTTCCGCCAGTGCCATTTGTGATAATTTCTTAGCACGGCGATATTCACGAACGTGATTCATAACTATACCTTTTTTCTTTCAAAAAAATGTCATATATATTTTACATTTACAGTATACAGTCTGGTTATTTATTTTGTCAAATATATATGACAAAATCTGGTAAGCGATATCATCGATACCATTGACTATTCATCTTAAGGAATATAAAAAAACATCTTTTAAATTGAGATTCCTCTCTTTCTAAAAAGATGCTTAATGCGTTTACAAATAGATGTGCAATTTACCTATGGTCGTGGAATAATGCACTCTGAGCGACAAAGCCAAAATAATGGTTCGCAAGATGACACGAGGTCACTTGCATAATGCGCTCTAAGCGGCAAAGCCGCAAAGAGCGCATAAAAAAAAGACCACCATTAAAGTGATCTTTAATTAATTGTGAAGAATTAGTCTTCAGCAACGAATGGTAATAGAGCCATGATTCTTGCTCTCTTGATAGCTACAGTAAGCTTACGTTGGTTCTTAGCACTTGTACCTGTAACACGTCTTGGCAAAATCTTACCACGTTCTGAGATAAATCTCTTAAGTAATTCTGTATCTTTATAATCGATGTATTCGATGTGGTTAGCAGCGATGAAGTCAACTTTACGTCTTCTACGTCCGCCTCTTCTTTGTTGGGCCATTATAGATTGCTCCCTTCTATATTAAAATGGTAAATCATCATCAGAAATGTCAATCGGTTTGCTGTTGTTAGCAAAAGGATCGCCACTATTATTGTTAGAATTGTTAGATTGATTATTGTTATTAGAATTGTTGTTACTATTATCGAAATTGCCGTTGCCAGCGTTATTTCCATAATTGTTGTTATTATTATTTCCAAATGGAGACTGATTTGATTGATTATTGTTATTATAGCTAGGTGCTTGATTGGAATTGTTACCGGCGTTTCTCTTTTCACTTTCGGCACGAGACTCTAACAAGGAGAAGTTTTCTACAACTACTTCTGTTACATATACTCGTTGTCCTTGTTGGTTTTCATAGTTACGTGTTTGAAGACGTCCATCAATACCTACAAGAGAACCTTTATTAGTGAAATTAGAAAAATTCTCGGCAGCTTTTCTCCAAATGACACAATTGATAAAATCGGCTTCACGTTCACCTTGAGAATTAGTAAATTGTCTGTTTACAGCAACTGTAAAACTGGCAACCGCTGCTCCATTAGCAGTGTATCTTAATTCTGGATCACGTGTCAGGCGTCCAACTAAAACTACTCGATTAATCATTTATCTGCCTCCTTAAATTGTTTCACGTGAAACAAGATTAGTCTTCGCGTCTAACGATCATGTGACGAAGAATGTTATCTTCGATCTTTGAAAGACGGTCGAATTCGTTAATTGCTTCATCGTTTTCAGCATCTACATTGATAATGTGGTAGATACCTTCTTTATAATTAGCAATTTCATATGCTAAACGTTTCTTTTCCCAGTCTTTTGAGTCGATTACTTTGGCGCCGTTGTCAGTAATGATCTTATCGAAACGATCGATCAATGCCTTCTTTGCGTCTTCTTCCATATCAGGTTTAATGATATATGTGATTTCGTAATGTGCTTCAGCCATGACTGTACACCTCCTTATGGTCTAATGGTTCTTTCTTTTTGAAAGAACAAGGAGCATAAATTAACTACATTTTATACTCACGAAGTATAAGTTTATCATAAACTTTCTAGAATTACTAGAACTAAAAATAAAAAAATCGTTTCTGCCTGACACGCATCCCTGTTTGGATACATTATCAAATTACGCAGAAACGATTATTTATTAATCTTCTTTATTTTCAGTAATTTCATTTGCTGATTCATCTGTATCTTCATCATTTGAATTCGATTCATCTTCAGCAATTTTTGTCATTGTTGAAACGATTGAATCATCATCAACCTTGATCAATCTGACACCCAATGTTGCACGACCAGTTTGAGAAACGCTTTGAACTTCAAAACGAATCATGACACCTTTGTCCGTGATCAACATGATATCTTCATCACCATTGACGACCATCAATCCAGCAATTGGACCATTCTTTTCAGTGACGTTGGCAGTCTTGATACCTTTACCACCACGTCCTTTGACTGGATACTCTTCAACAGAAGTTCTCTTACCATAACCTTTTTCTGAGATAGTTAGAACTTCTTGACCAGCTTCAGCGATTGAAGAACCAATAACGTAATCTTCATCACGAAGTTTAATACCACGAACACCAGCAGCGGTTCTTCCCATTGGACGAACGTCGCTTTCTTTGAATGTCACAGCATAACCCTTGTGAGTACCAATAACGATAACTTTGTCACCATTAGTTAAGAAGACATTAGTTAATTCATCTTCGTCTTTTAGAGTAATAGCACGAAGACCAGAATGTCTGATATTGGCAAAATCAGTTACAGGTGTACGTTTAACAGTTCCTTGTTTAGTAACGAAGAACAAGAATGATTTCTCTGGATCAATATCTTTGTCAACATTGATTACGGTTTGAATCTTCTCACCCTTTTCGATATTCAACAAGTTGATAACTGGAATACCCTTAGCAGTCCGTCCGTATTCAGGAACTTCATAACCCTTGATACGGTAAACTTTACCAGCATTAGTGAAGAATAATAGACGATCATGAGTTGATGTATAAATCATTTGTTCAATGAAATCATCATCGTGAACACCCATTCCTTGAACACCACGGCCACCACGATTTTGAACACGGAATTCATCCGCCGACAAACGTTTGATGTAACCATTGTGTGTCAAAACAACCAAGATGTTTTCTTCTTCAATCAAATCTTCATCTTCGATATTGGCAACTTCACTAGCACGGATCTCAGTTCTTCTGTCATCCCCGAATTTTTCTTGAATTTCAAGCAATTCGTCATAGATGATCTTATCAACACGTTCAGGTGTAGCCAAAATATCTTTGTAGTCAGCAATCTTAGTTAACAAGTCTTGATATTCAGCTTCGACTTTGTCACGTTCCAAACCTGTCAAACGAACCAAACGCATATCTAGGATAGCTTGTGATTGTTTGTCAGATAGTTTGAAACTGTCCATCAAAGTTTGCTTAGCAATCGCTGAAGTTTGTGAACCACGAATTATTTTGATGATTTCATCAATGTGATCCAAAGCAATTCTTAAACCTTCTAGAATGTGAGCACGAGCTTGAGCACGTCTTAATTCATATTCAGTTCTTCTTCTAATAACAACTTCTTGGTGCTTCAAGTATTCAACCAAAACGCCTTTTAGTGAGAAGACCTTAGGTGTCTTACCAACGATAGCAACCATGTTGATACCATAAGAAATTTGAAGTTGTGTCAACTTATAAAGATTGTTCAAAACAACGGATGCACTCATATCACGACGAAGATCGATAACGATACGCATACCTTCACGGTCAGATTCATCGTTTAGATCAGTGATTCCTTCAATCTTCTTTTCACGTGCTAAATCAGCAATTCTTTCAACCAACTTAGCCTTGTTGACCATGTATGGAAGTTCAGTCACGATGATTTGTTCAGCACCGCTCTTCTTCGTTACAATATCAACTTTAGCACGCAAGATAATTGTCCCACGGCCATGTTCATAAGCTTTTCTGATACCAGAACGACCCATGATGATACCACCAGTTGGGAAGTCTGGTCCGGGGATTGCTTTCATCAAGTCAGCGACTGTTGCATCTTTATTTCTCATCAAAATATGCAAGGCATCGATAACTTCTTTTAAGTTGTGTGATGGGATATTAGTTGTCATACCAACGGCGATACCAGTAGCTCCGTTAACCAAAAGATTAGGGAATCTAGCTGGTAAAACAGTTGGTTCTTTTTCTTCACCATCGTAGTTAGGAATAAGGTCAACAGTATCTTTGTTGATATCACGCAACATTTCAACTGCCATCTTACTCATTCTAGCTTCGGTATAACGCATAGCAGCAGGTGGATCACCATCGATTGAACCAAAGTTTCCGTGTCCATCAACTAGTGGATAACGATAACTGAAATCCTGCGCCATTCTAACCATTGATTCATAAATAGCGGAGTCCCCGTGGGGGTGATACTTACCCATGATGTCACCAACGAAACGAGCACTCTTCTTGTATGGTTTATCAGGTGTAACACCTAATTCATTCATACCATAAAGAATACGACGATGAACTGGTTTGAGGCCATCACGAACGTCTGGTAGCGCACGTGACACGATAACACTAGCAGCGTAGTCAACGAAGGAATTCTTCATGACTTCTGTCAAGTTAACATTTTCTATTCTATGATCTGCCATTAAATTGCCATCCTCCTTAATAATCTACTTCTGCATAACGTGCATTTGCTTCAATGAATTCTCTTCTAGGTTCAACTTTATCACCCATCAACATTGAGAAAATCTTGTTAGCTTCAATTGCATCATCCAAGTTAACACGGTCCAATCTTCTCTTTTCTGGGTCCATAGTTGTTTCCCACAATTGATCAGCATCCATTTCACCAAGACCCTTGTAACGTTGAATCTTTGGTTCTGGCTTTGGTGGCAATTGTTCAACGAAGTCATCTTTTTCTTTATCAGTATCAAAGTATCTCATCATCTTACCTTGACGAACTTGATACAAAGGTGGCTTGGCGATATAAACGTATCCTGCATCAACGACCGGACGCATGTATCTGTAAAGCAATGTTAACAACAAGGTTCTAATGTGAGCACCATCGACATCGGCATCGGTCATGATGATAACTTTGTGATATCTAGCTTTAGAAATATCGAAATCTTCTCCAAAACCAGTACCCATAGCTGTAAAGAGGGTTCTGATTTCTTCGTTAGCTAGAATCTTGTCCATTGAGGCTTTTTCAACGTTCAAAATCTTACCTCTAATTGGCAAAATAGCTTGAGTCAAACGTGAACGACCAGTCTTAGCAGAACCACCGGCTGAGTCACCCTCGACAATAAATAATTCTGAAATTTCTGGATCTTTACTTGAGTTATCAGCTAATTTACCAGGAAGATTACTGATTTCTAGACCGTTTTGCTTTCTAGTTACTTCACGAGCTCTCTTAGCGGCTAAACGTGCTTTAGTAGCAAGTGAACCTTTTTCAACAATCTTCTTTGCAATATCAGGATTTTCCATCAAGAATTTAGAGAAGTGTTCACTGAAAAGACGATCAGTAATAGTTCTAGCATCGGAATTTCCTAATTTTGTCTTAGTTTGACCTTCAAATTGTGGATCTGGGTGTTTGATAGAAACAACGGCTGTCATTCCTTCACGAACATCTTCACCGGACAATTTTTCAGTATCTTTCAATAGTTTATTTTTGTGAGCGTAATCGTTAATAACACGTGTCAAAGCAGTCTTGAAACCAACTTCGTGAGTACCACCTTCATAGGTGTGAATGTTATTAGCGAAAGTCATCAAATTAGTATGGAATTCGTCTGTATATTGCAAGGAAACTTCAACCGTAATTCCGTCTTGAACACCTTCAAGATAGATTGGTTGGTCAAATAGAACATCTTTTTCCTTATCCAAATATTCAACGTAACTTCTAATTCCACCTTCATAGTGGAAAACTAATTTTTCAGCTGTATCGGCTCTTTTATCGGTAAATGTAAGTTTTAATCCTTTATTTAAGAAAGCCAATTCACGAATTCTAGTTGTTAAAACTTTGTCATCGTAAACGGTTGTTTCCGTAAAGATATCTGGATCAGGTACGAAATGGACACGAGTTCCGTGATCGAATTCACCGGCATCACCTAAGACATGCATTGAATGCTTAACTTTTCCACGTTCAAAATCGATTCCGTAACGTTTACCACCACGGACAACTTGAACATCTAATTCACTACTCAAAGCATTAACTACGGAAGCACCAACACCGTGCAAACCACCAGAAACCTTATATCCGCCACCGCCGAATTTACCACCGGCATGCAAGATAGTATAAACAGTTTCTAGGGCAGGTTTTCCAGTCTTCTTTTGAATATCGACAGGAATACCACGACCATCATCAGTTACGGTAATGGAATTATCTGGTTCAACAGTCACTTCGATTTTTGTAGCAAAACCAGCTAAAGCTTCATCAATACCATTATCAATAATTTCCCAAACAAGATGGTGTAAACCTTGTTTACTAGTCGACCCAATATACATACCGGGACGTTTACGAACAGCCTCTAGTCCTTCAAGAACTTGAATTTGACTCGCGTCGTATTCTTCGACTTGTTCTTCTCTTTTTTCTAGCTCAGCTTTTCTGTCTTCAGCCATTAAATCTCCTCCTGTTGAACTTTGCCATTATTAATATTTAAAATATTAGGATTTTTAACTAATTCTGGATCGACATCATCAATTGAAGTCGTCGTAATGAAAGTTTGAATACCCTCTTTAATTGACGACAACAAATGCGTCTGTCTCTTATGATCTAATTCGGATAAGACATCATCCAATAACAAAATTGGATAATCCCCTACCTGATCTTTAATTAACTCAACTTCGGCTAATTTCAAACTCAACGCAACTGAACGCTGTTGACCTTGAGAACCGAAATCTTGGACATTTTTTTCATTGACTAAGAATTTAATATCATCACGGTGTGGGCCAAATAAGGTTACACCACGTTTGATTTCTTTTTGATAGTTTTGTTTGAAATTATCTTTGAAAATGTCGTAGATGTTTTCAAGGGTTTTTCCGTCAGTATTGAAAAAAGTATTGTAAACAATTTTGAGCTTTTCATTATCCTCAGTTATGTTTGCATGAATCTTTTCAATATGGTTTTGCAGCTTTTGCAAAAACTGTAGACGCGAAAAAACAACTTCAGCACAGTAAGCCGAAAATTGATCCGACAAGACGTCCAGATAAATCATATCGTTTGCTTGATGATGCTGAAGTTTTTTCAAGTAGGCATTTCTTTGTTTTAAAACTGATTTGAATTGACTCATTGTCTTCAAATATTGCGCAGACATTTGACCAAATTCCATATCAATAAACTTGCGGCGAATTCCGGGATTGCCTTTAACGATTGAAAGGTCCTCTGGCGAAAAAAGAACAACATTCAAATTACCGATATAACTGGATAACTTACGTTGTTCTAAATTATTCAATTTCGCTTTCTTACCTGACTTACTGATGACCAAATCCAATTTCAAACGACTGGAATTATCTTTGATCACCGTTCCAGAAATTCTGGCAAAATCACTGCCCCATCTAATTAAATCCTTGTCATTGCTAGTCCGATGACTTCTCGTCAGAGCTAAAAAGTACATAGACTCTAATAAATTGGTCTTGCCTTGAGCATTTTCTCCCAAAAAAACATTGATTGCGGGTGAAAAATTGACGTTTAAGGATTCGTAGTTGCGATAATTTTGAAGTTTTAGTTCTTTAACAAACATTTATTCAATTTCAAAAGTCTGCTCACCAACAACTACAACGTCTCCAGAGCGTAACTTTTTACCACGGCGATCTTCAGGACTGCCATTAAGTAATACTGAATTTTCTCGTAAAAACCACTTGGCTTGACCACCAGTAGCAATGACTCCGGTATCTTTCAATAGTTGACCTAAAGTAATGAATTCAGTTTCTAGCTTAATTTTTTCAGACATAGTAACACCCTATTTATTAGATTTATCCATTAATGACATAACAATATTATAGTTGTTTTCACAATAAAAGACAACTTAGAACGAAATATCAGGCGATTTAAGCAATTTTTGAAATAATGAGTATCCACCCACTAAAATCACTTGAAAAAAGTCCAATCGCTAATATACCGTCTTTAAATTTAAAATAACAAAAAAAATAGACCAAACCGAAAGTTCAGTCTATTTTGAGTTATTCACATTAAAATGTTCGTACTGGCGTGATAAGTTGAACGAAATTATCGCGATCTTCCACTGGTCTTAAAGTAAATGGATGTAATGGAGAAGTAAAACTCATTTCAATATTTGTGTTACTTCCGAATGATCTTAAAGCATCCTTTAGGTAATCAGGGTTGAAGGAAATTTCTAAGTCGTCGCCTTCGATGTTTTCACAATCAAGAACTTCTTCTACGGTACCAACTTCTGGTGAGTTTCCGTAAAGTGTAGCTTTTTTATCAACAGCCTTAATTTCTAGTTTGATAACGTTGTTTCTACTTTCATGAGAAAGAAGTGAAGCACGTTCAACTGAAGCTAGGAAACTTGATGAGTCAAAAGTTAAACGAGTATTTGATTCATCAGGAATTAAACGATCAGTTTCAGGATATCTTCCATCGAGCAGTCTTGAGTAGAACATGATGTTGTCAAAACTGAATAAGACTTGATTTTCTGAAATTGACATTGAGATTTCTTTGACTGAGTCGCTGATTGTTCTAACTAATTCAGTCAAACTCTTACCAGGAATGATTAAATTGTAATCTTCATCGCTTGTAATATTGATTTTTCTTTGTGAAAGACGGTGACTATCAGTTGCGACAGCTGTTAAGCCTTCACTAGTAATCAAGAAATTAACACCTGTTAGAACTGGACGACTTTCTTGAGTTGAAACGGCAATAACAGTTTGGTTAACAACTTCTTTGAAGACATCTGTTGGTAAAACTAATTGGTTATCAGTTTCCACTTCGGGAAGATGTGGATAATTTACTGCATCCAGACCATTGATAGTAAATTCTGAAACTCCAGATTTAATTAAAGTTTGATTGTTGTTCAAAACTTCTAATTCGAAATTATCACCTGGAAGTTTTTTGATGATTTCGTTGAAAAATCTAGCAGGCAAAACAATTGAACCAGTGCTTTCGATTTTTAAGTCATTATCGTTATCATCTTTTGAAATAAATGATGTGATAGAAATATCTGAATTACTTCCTGTAATTGTTAAGCCTGATTCCGAAAGATCTAATTTCATTCCTGTCAAAATAGGAATAGTTGTCTTTGTCGAAATTGCTCTTTGAACGTTATTAGTTTGATTAATGAACTTTGATCGATCAATAGAAAATTTCATAGGTAACTCCCTTTTTAATTAATTAATATAAAGATAGAAGTAGTAGTAGGCACTGTTAAAACTGTGGAAAACTCTTCTGATAGTTGATTCTTAGTGAAAAATACATGTTATTAACAGTTGTGGATAACTGTGGGAAAAACTTAAAGTTGTTAACATGTTAATTTCTGAGGTCATCTTTTAGTTCGTTGACTGAACGTTTCAAGTCAGCATCTTTAATGAGCAATTCGGATATTTTATCACAAGAATGCATTACTGTCGTGTGGTCCTTACCGCCAAATTCCATTCCAATTTGTGGTAGAGACTTATCAGTTAATTCTCTGGATAAATACATCGCGATTTGTCTTGGAACAACGATTGATTTTACACGTTTTTTGCCTTTAATATCTTGAACAGTCACATGATAAAATTTAGCAACTTTGTTTTGAATCTTACTGATTGAAAGTCCGTTGCGATCGCTAGTTCGTTTGAAATCTCTTAGAGCATCGGCGGCGACTGATTTGGTAATATCAGTGTTTTGAGTCGTCGAATAAGCTTGAACGCGAATAAGTGCACCCTCAAGTTCACGTACATTCGTGTCAACTTGCGCTGCAATGTAAGATAGTGTGTCATTTGGAATTTCTAGATGTTCAGCCTTTGCTTTGTTGCGTAGGATTGCGATTCTAGTTTCAAGATCTGGTGCTGTAATATCAGCTGAAAGACCGCTAGTAAATCTGGAAACTAAACGTGCTTGCAATTCTGGGATTTCTTTTGGCAAACGATCTGAAGTCATCACGATTTGCTTGCCATTTTCGTAAAGCTCATTAAATGTATGGAAGAATTCTTCTTGAGTCCCCTCTTTTTTAGCGAAAAATTGAACGTCATCTATTAATAGTAGATCGACGTTTCGATATTCTTGTCTAAATTCATCTTGAGTTCTCGTTTGAATCGAATTGATAAAGTCGTTCGCGAAGGTTTCACTAGTAACATATTTAACTTTTGCCAATGGATCTAGTTTGATCATTTGGTGACCAACGGCTTGCATTAAATGTGTCTTTCCTAAACCAACGCCCCCATAAATAAAGAGTGGATTGTATACTCCACCTGGATCTTCGGCAGCTGCAAGTGCAGCTGCATGTGCCATCTGATTACCACTACCAACAATAAAAGAAGAAAAAGTATACTTCGGATTTAAATGTGAATTATGAAAGACATGTTTAGGTTGAGTAGAAGTAGTTTCTGGTTCAACGTGAGGAGCAATTGTTTGTTCCTCTTTTTTTGTCGATTCTTCATCATTTTCAATTATTGGATTCAGTTCAGTTCCATTTAATTCATATGAGTAAATAGCAATTTTCTCTGTGTAGTTACGTTCCCAATAATCTTTATGAAGTTTAGTAGGTACAGAAATAAAAATGTTATTTCCATCAATGTATAAGGGATTAGCACTTTCAACCCAAGTCGAATAGCTGACTGGAGTTAATTGAGATCTTAACTTATTAGTAAAGAAATCCCAAAATTCAGTCAGTTTTGGATCTGTTGAGTTATTAATATTTTGCAATTATTTCCCCCCAATCTGTAGTTGTGGATAAGTTTTTCCCTAAAATGACAATTTATAGTTTATCATTCTAAGTAATAGTTTTCCACAGAACACACGTTTAAATTTAGAAGAAATAACAACGGGTAATTTCTTAATACACACCCTTGTGGAAAAAGTAACCTGTGGATAATTATTAACATCTTTGTCCACAGTGGATAACTAATACAAGTCATGTGTATCAACTGTTACAGAGAAAAAACAAGAAGTAAACAAGCTTGTGGAAAACTAAAACACAGTAAAAATCCACAGGGTAAAACTCTGTTAAAACGTCTGTGGATAAAATGAGTTATGAAAGTTTTATTTTTTTATCCACAGTTGAAATTGCGAAAAACTTTCTAAAAAAACTTGTATTTATAGGAAATTAGTTATTTAAAAAATCGTCATAACATGATATGCTAGTTAAGCAATTGTCTGAAGAAGTGAATTTTAATTAAATATAAGAGTCAGGAGGTTTACTGATGACTACAAAGAGAACATTTCAACCAAAGAAGCGTCACCGTGAACGCGTCCATGGTTTCATGAAGAGAATGAGTACAAGTAATGGTCGCAAAGTTTTAGCAAGACGCCGTAAAAAGGGTCGTAAAGTATTATCAGCTTAGTTTTGAAGGATCACTAAACATTTGGTGGTCTTTTTTTATTACAAAACGAGAGTAGACTGGTGACATATGAGAAAAAGCTATCGAATAAAAAAAGAAAATGAGTTTCAATATGTCTATTCCAACGGGGCTTCGGTTGCAAATCGCAATTTTGTCTTATACAAGATGCCTAAAGAGGGGCAGAAACATTTTCGTGTAGGACTTTCAGTCGGAAAAAAAGTTTCACATACAGCAGTTGGTCGTAATCGTATCAAGAGATATGTACGCCAATCACTATTAGAGTTGAAGCCAGAGCTTCCTGCTGAATTGGATTTCTTGATTATAGCTAGAAAACCGGCAGTAGATTTAGATATGTTTGAGACGAAAAAAAATATTATACATTTATTGAAATTAGGTAATGTATTAAAATAGAGTTAAAAAATATGACTAATAGGTGTAAAAGTGAATAAAAAAAGCTTAAAGAAATACATAGGTGTTGCGCTACTGCTTAGTGTTGTCTTGGTTTTAGCTGGATGTTCAAACCTAAACGAGCCAATCACAAGCAATAGTACAGGATTCTGGGATCATTACGTTATTTATAGTTTTTCTAGATTCATTCTTTGGTTAGCTTCATTAGTAAATAACAGTTATGGTTGGGCCATCATAATCTTCACTATTTTAGTGAGAGTTATCTTGTTGCCACTTAACTGGTATCAAATCAAGAGTATGAATAAGCAAATGAAGATCCAACCTCAAATGCAGGCTCTTCAAAAGAAATATTCTGCTAAAGATGTGGATACTCAACAAAAACTACGTGATGAGACACAAAAACTTTATAGTGAGGCAGGAGTAAACCCTGTAGCTGGATGTTTGCCATTGGTAATCCAACTACCAGTTATGTTTGCTTTGTATCAAGCTATTTATAAGACAACTCAACTTCGTAATGGTAGTTTCTTATGGATGCAACTTGGTAAAGCTGATCCATACTACATTATGGCTATCTTAGCGGCTGTATTTACTTTCTTAAGTACTTACATTTCTAGCTACTCACAGCCAACACAAAATTCGACGACAAAGATCATGACTTGGGTCATGCCAATCTTTATCTTCGTACCAGCATTAACGTTCCCATCAGCTATTACTATTTACTGGGTAGTAACTAATGCATTCCAAGTTCTCCAGACATTGGCTTTCCAAAATCCGTTCAAGTATCGTCGTGAACAAAGAGAAGCTGCGGAAGCTGAGAAAGAAAAACAACGTCGACTTAGAAAAGCTAAGAAGCGTATTTATAAGAATCGAAAATAATTGACAATTTTAAAAAATCTCGTTAAGATGTTTTTTGAAATTATTCATATATCGTATATAGAAAAGTAGTCAAGGTGCTTTTCCGTCAAACATTGGCGGATTATGCACTTTTTTTATGCTCAAAAATAAGGAAGGAAATAATTTATGCCAAGTTCAGTAACCGAATATGACACTATTGCTGCAATTTCGACACCTCCTGGGGAAGGTGCTATCTCAATCGTTAGGATGTCAGGAGATCAAGCAGTTGATGTCGCTAAAAAAGTTTTCAAGGGACGTGATTTAGCCAAAGTTGCTAGTCACACGATCAATTACGGTCACATTTATGACCCCAGCGATAATTCTTTAGTCGACGAAGTTATGGTCTCCGTAATGCGAGCACCAAAGACTTTTACGCGTGAAGATATCATTGAAATAAATACCCATGGGGGTATAGTTGCTACCAATAAAGTTCTCCAATTATTGTTGGCTTATGGCGCTAGAATGGCCGAACCAGGTGAATTTACTAAACGGGCCTTTTTGAATGGTCGAATTGATTTAACACAAGCTGAATCTGTAATGGATTTGATTCGTGCTAAAACTGACAAAGCTATGCAAGTCGCAGTTAATCAATTGGATGGAAATTTACATCATTTGATTTCTAATTTGCGTCAAGAAATTTTGGATTCATTGGCTCAAGTTGAGGTTAATATCGATTATCCAGAATATGATACTGATCAGATGACTACGAAGATGCTTTTAGAGAAAGCTAAAACTGTCAGCAAGAGTATCGACGGTCTATTGAAGACTGCTGATAGTGGCGAAATTTTGCAACACGGTTTAGCTACCGCAATTGTTGGAAAACCTAACGTTGGTAAATCAAGTTTGTTGAATCGCCTTTTGGATGAAGATAAAGCTATCGTTACTGATGTTGCCGGTACAACTAGAGATGTGGTCGAACAATACGTCAATATCGATGGTGTGCCTTTGAAATTGATCGATACAGCTGGTATTCGTGATACTGACGATAAAGTTGAAAAAATTGGTGTTGAACGTTCTAAAGCGGCATTAAAGGGTGCAGATTTAGTGATTTTGGTCTTAGATTCTAGTCGTGAATTAGAAGAAGATGATTTGGAATTACTTGATGCTACTCAAGATAAACGTCGAATTGTGATTTTCAATAAAGTTGACTTGATGCCAATTATTACTCCAAATTCAGTCGTGCAATTAAAAGCTGACGATGTGATTTTGAAGACTTCAGCCATTAAAAATGATGGGATCGAAACAATCAAACAAACTATCAGTAAGTTGTTCAATGCCGGAATTGAAGACAACAGTAGTAGTAACGTAATTATTACTAGTGCTCGTCAAGCTGGTTTGCTCCGTAAGGCCAAAAATAGCCTCAATGACGTTATTTCTGGAATTGAAGCAGGAATGCCTATCGACTTAGTACAAATCGATATGACGGCTTGCTGGGACACTCTCGGAGAAATTACGGGTGAAAGTTATCAAGATGAATTGATCACGCAATTATTCTCACAATTTTGTTTAGGAAAATAAGTATATAGGTGAATAAAGAATGGATATTAAGGAATTTGATTCAGAGACTTATGACGTCATCGTTGTAGGTGCCGGTCACGCTGGTTCAGAAGCTGCATTAGCTGCTGCCAGAATGGGCCAAAAAACACTTTTAATTACTATCAACTTGGATATGGTCGCTTTCATGCCATGTAATCCTTCTGTTGGTGGACCCGCTAAGGGAATCGTTGTTCGTGAAATCGATGCCTTGGGTGGAGAAATGGGTCGTAACATTGATAAGACCTACATTCAAATGAGAATGCTTAATACTGGTAAAGGTCCAGCGGTTCGAGCTTTGCGTGCTCAAGCTGATAAGAACATGTATCACCGTATGATGAAAGATGTTCTAGAAGACGAACCTAATTTGACACTTCGTCAAGGTATTGCCGAAAAGTTAATTGTTGAAGATGGTGTCTGCAAGGGTATCGTCACAGCTACAGGTGCTAGATATCATGCCAAATCAGTTGTTTTGACAGCCGGAACTTCTTCACGAGGAAAGATTATTATTGGGGAATTGATGTATTCATCAGGTCCTAATAACAGTATTCCTTCAATCAAACTTTCAGAAGATCTTGAAAAACATGGTTTCAAATTAACACGTTTCAAGACAGGTACACCTCCACGTGTTAACAAGAACACAATTAACTTCGACAAAACGATTGAACAACCTGGTGATAAAGAACCAAATCATTTCTCATTTGAGACACCCGATTCAAATTATTTACAACATCAAATTTCTTGCTGGATGACTTATACAAATGCTGATACTCACAAGATCATCCGTGAAAATCTTGATCGTGCACCAATGTTCTCCGGTGTGATCAAGGGTGTGGGACCAAGATATTGTCCTTCAATCGAAGATAAGATCGTTCGTTTCGCTGATAAGCCAAGACACCAAATCTTCTTGGAACCAGAAGGTAAGGATACTAAGGAATATTACGTTGGGGATTTCTCAACTTCAATGCCTGAAGAAATCCAATTGAAGATGTTGCATTCTGTTGCTGGACTAGAAAATGCTAAATTGATGCGTCCTGGTTACGCTATTGAATACGATGTTATTGAACCTTGGCAATTGAAACTAAACCTTGAAACTAAGATTGTTAAGAACCTCTTTACAGCTGGTCAAATGAATGGAACTTCTGGTTATGAAGAAGCTGCTGGACAAGGAATCATGGCTGGTATCAACGCTGCTTTACGTGCCGAAGGTAAAGATCCATTTATCTTGCGTCGTGACGAAGCTTATATCGGTGTCTTAATTGATGACTTAGTTACAAAGGGAACTAATGAACCTTATCGTTTGTTGACTAGTCGTGCTGAATATCGTTTGATTTTACGTCATGATAATGCCGACCTACGTTTGACAGATTATGGTTACAAGTTAGGTTTGATTAGTGACAAACGTTATGAAGCCTTTAATAAAAAGCGTCAAACTATCAAGATGGAATTAAACCGTCTTTCACGTAAAATGATCACACCTAAGATGGCCTTACCATTCTTAAAAGAACATGATTTGAAACCATTGAAAGATGGAATTTTAGCTGATCATTTCTTGAGAAGACCAGAAGTACACTATTCAGATATCATCGATATGATTGGGGAAGCTGATTATCCAGTTGATCGTCGTGTAGCTGAACAAGTAGAAATTGCTACTAAGTACGCCGGTTACATCAAGAAAGAAAAAATGCGTATCGAACGTTTGAAGAAGATGGAATCAAAGAAGATTCCTGAACGTATCGACTATACAAAGATTGATAGTTTAGCTACTGAAGCTGTTCAAAAGCTAAGCAAGATCAATCCTCAAACAATTGCTCAAGCTAGTCGTATCAGTGGTGTTAACCCAGCTGATATCGGAATTCTGAGTGTTTATATTGAACAAGGCAAGATTGCCAAATTGCCTGAAGCAAAATAATTAAAAAAAGAACGTCATTGGGATGTAAAAGCGGTTCTTTCTTAAGTTAGATTAGTGGTAATATCCGTCCTCCATAGCAAAGAAAATTTGGCTGGAACGTAGTGGGCACGACTTGGAGCCTTTGCTAAGCCCAAAACCGGGCAAAGTCTTCAAGCTCGGCCTTATTCTAAGCAACAAGTTGCTAAGAATAATTTCACTACTGAGCCAATTTTCTTTGCTATTCCGGACTAGATAGTGATTTTCAATTTTTATAGAATCAAACAAATAAGCATCTATTCAGATATAATCGATCGACTATATCTGAATAGATGCTATTTTTTTAGTTTGAATTACTTGAAATAAATAATAAATGTCGTTATTTAGTCGGTAGTGGCAGCTTTGTGGATGCCAGTGTTCCAGCGTCCACAAAGCGGAACGGACGACGACATCTAACGGTAGTCTAACTTAAGAAAGAAAAAAAAATCCTGATGGCGTTCTTTTTTGCATAATTTTAGCGCTATAACGCTATGAATGACTATGAATTAAATTTTGACAAAGTGTATTGTACCGATATTTATTTTTCTGAAAAAAGTGTGCCTATTGAATGAAAATCCTATGTTAGCAATGTTCGACTGATTGAATAAAAAAATATTAATTTTAATAATTCACTTGATTTTATATTTTACGAACGATAGAAAATAAATTATTGACATTGTTCGTGTTTTAGTATAATTTGTTGTGTATCAGATCAAATAGAAAGGTTGAACAATTTTGAAAAGATCTACCACTTTTCTTTTATTACCAGGTTTATTAATAATTATTATTTTGTTGATATACCCAGTGTTAAGAATATTTATTCCAACTTTTACTAGTGGAAGTTCCCTGTTTGAAAACTATCAATTGTTCTTTTCAAGCAGTAACAACTTAAAAGTGATTTACCGAACATTAATGATTGCTGTGGTTACAACGTTAGTAACTTTAGGTTTGGGATTGCCGACTGCTTATTGGATTTCACGCTTGAACGGAAATTGGCGAAAATTAGTTAGTATTATCGTCCTGTTTCCAATATTAACTAATGCGGTCGTGAGAAATTTTGCTTGGATAATGATTCTTGGTAAGAATGGAGTGATCAATAACTTCCTAATGAAGCTTCACTTGATCAAGGCACCGTTGACGTTACTTTATACGAATCTTGCCATCATTATTGGAGCGGTTTACTTGTTCCTACCAATCATGATTACTTCATTAGTCAGTTCTTTTTCACAGCTGAATGGTGAAATAGAAGAAGCCTCTGAAGTTTTGGGAGCTAGACCGATAGTTGTTTTCTTCAAAGTTATCTTGCCACAAGTATCTTTAGGAATATTTACTGGTTCCATTTTAGTTTTTGTAGGAGCACTGACAGCTTATACAACACCGCAATTATTAGGTGGAAATAAGAATATGGTTCTGGCTACTTTATTACAGCAACAATCGATTACTTTGGGTAACTGGACTAGTGCCAGTGTGATAGCAATTGTTTTGACGGTTATCGCCGTTGTAACGATGTTTGTTTTGAATAAAGTTTCTAAGATGCTAGATCGGAGGAATAATCTTGAAATCAAAAATTAGATTTTCATCAGTGATAGGTTTCATCGTTTTGTTGTTGTTAATTTTGCCACTGATGATAGTCATAATTACTTCCTTTGGGACAGAAACAGCAATATCTTTTCCAATTAAAGGTTTCACATTGAACTGGTATCACAATGTATTTCAACAACCAGATTTTGTCGACGGAATGAAAATGAGTTTTATAGTCGCTATTTTGGCCGCAGCGATTGCCTTGTTAATTGGGATTCCTGCAGTTTATGCATTAACACATTTTCAAATTCATCATAAAAGTTGGTTTCAAAACATCTTCTTGAGTCCAGCTTTAATACCAGAAATCGTTATTGGTTTTGCACTTTACCAAACATTAGTAATTAGTTTTGGTTTGCCATTGTTTTTGAGTTTGTTAGTTGGTCATTGCTTATTGTGTTTACCATACGTCATTCGTTTACTGACAGCGGGGATGATGGATTTTGACAATCGAATTGAGGAAGCCGCTTGGATGGTTGGATATAACAAATTTGTGACGTTTTTCAAGGTTGTTATTCCTAATATCAAGCAGAGTATTTTGGCAGCGTTCATTCTCTCGTTTATTACTTCCTTCAACAACATTCCAATTACGTTATTCATGAATGGACCATCGTTGAACATGTTACCAACATCCATTTTGAATTATTTGGAAAACAATTATGATCCAACTGTATCAGCGGTGTCAGTTATTTTGATGCTCATCACAGCTGCTTTGATGATGATTGCTGAGAAGTATTTGGGATTAAACAAACTAACTTAGGAGACATATTTTGGCACAAATAAAAATAGAGAATCTAACTCTTTCATATCAAAAAAATAAACAAATACTAAAAGATTTGTCGCTGGAAATTAATAATGGTGAATTGTTATCGATTTTGGGACCTAGTGGTTGCGGGAAAACAACCATGTTGAGGCTGATATCAGGATTGTTGCCAATTCAAGGTGGTTCTATTAAAGTCGCCGGAAACGATATTTCCAAAGTACCAGTTTACAAGCGAAATTTCGGAATGGTTTTCCAAAGTTATGCCTTGTTTCCTCATATGACAATTTTTCAAAACGTGGCCTTTGGATTAAAGCGTAAGAAACTATCTAAAGAAGTAATTTCAGAAAAAACTTTGAATATTTTGAAAACGACTGGCTTGATAGATTTGAAAGATAGGATGCCGAGTGAATTATCTGGTGGGCAGCAACAAAGAGTTTCGTTAGCTCGTGCTTTAGCCATTAATCCAGATGTTTTATTGTTGGATGAACCTTTGAGTAATCTGGATGCTAAGTTACGAATAGAAATGCGTGAAGAGATTAGTCGTTTACAAAAAAAGATGAAAATGACAACGATTTTTGTAACCCATGATCAAGAAGAATGCTTTGCCATTTCAGATCGTGTAGCAGTAATGAATAAAGGTAAAATCGAACAACTTGATACACCTGAACGAATCTATCAACATCCAAAGACACGTTTTGTGGCTGAATTTATTGGTTATGATAACTTTATTTCTAAAGATTGGGCTACAGAACATGGTTGGAGTTATAACGATACAAATTCGGGTAAGTATCTAACAATCAGACCTGAGAATATCAAAGTAGGTACGGGAAACAATACTTTAACGGGCAAGATTACGGCTCGTAACTTTTTGGGCGATTGTTATCAATATATCGTTGAAACAGAATTAGGTCGGATGAAAGTTGACACTGACAATAAGGATTATCAAATAGGTTCTGAACTAACTTTATATTTTGATAAACAATCATTAATTGAATTAGAGGATAAATAAAATAAATAGGTGGAAATATGAAAAAAATTGCAAAGATTTTAACTATCGTTACAACGCTCTTGATTGCACTGACAGTTGCCGGATGCGGTAAGACTGCCAATAAACAATTAACTGTTTCAACTTTTGGTTTAGCAACTAAACAAATGACTAGAGATGTTTTCAATCCATTTGCTAAAGCCAACGATTTAACAGTTAAGAGTCAGTTTGGGGACAGTTCTTCAAGATTTACACAAATTTCACACAATCCAAATTCTGGCGTTGATGTTATTGAATTAGCTCAAAATAATGCCGTTGCAGGTAGTAACAAGAATTTATTTAAGAAACTTGATTTTAGTAAAATTAAGAACTTTAAATATCTTTCAAAAGATCAACAAAAATTAGCTAAGGAAACTAATAGTGTTCCTTATACAGTTAATAGTATTGGGATTATTTACAATCCTAAAAAGATTGGCAAAATCACTTCCTGGGATCAACTTTGGGATAAGAAATTAGAAGGTAAGATTGCTATTCCTGATATTGCAACAACTTTTGGTCCAGCTATGGTTTATATCGCTAATCAACATGCTCAAAACCTTCAAGCAAGTTCTAGCTTTGTAGACAACGGCAAAGTTGATGAAAAGCAAGCCTTCGCACAATTAAAAGCTTTGAAACCTAATGTAGTAAAGACTTATGCTAAATCTTCTGATCTAGCTAACATGTTCAAATCTGGTGAAATCGACGCTGCAGTTGTGGGTGATTTTGCTGTTGGAATGATCAAAAATGCTGCTCCTGACGTTGAATATATGGTTCCAGAATCAGGTACATACGCTAATTACGATACAGTTTCAATTTTGAAGAATAGTAAAAATGAAGATGCTGCTTATAAATATATTGATTACCGCATTAGCAAGGCTTCACAAAGTAAAGTTGCTGAATCAAATTCATTAAATAATGCTCCAGTTAATTCATCGGTAACATTAAAAGACCCACAATATATGACTTATGGCGACACTGCTAAACGTGCTAAGATGATTGATTTTAATTACGTTAACAAAGAATTACCATCATGGATCAAGCAATGGAATCAAACTATGAACTAAAAAAGGAAGTTGAAAAATGCAAGTAGACACGTTGATTGAAAATGGACTAGTTTTTAATACTTTTTCACAAAAGTTTGAAAGAAAAGACATTGCTATTGAAAACGGGAAAATTTTAATGGTTGGAGTCGATTTACAATTTGAAACCAAAAAAATTGTTGATGCTCATAATCGTTATATTATTCCGGGATTGATCGATTCGCATATGCATATTGAAAGTTCTATGACTGATCCTGCTCATTTTGGAAATGAAGCCGTTAAATTTGGAACAACGACGGTCATCGCCGATGCACATGAGATTTCAAATGTGGCTGGAATCAAAGGTTTAAAAGATTTCATGGCTCAAAAGAGTATTATTGATGTCTTTTATGCACTACCTTCTTCAGTTCCTTCAACTAGAACCGAAATGGAAACTACTGGTGGCGTGATCGGACTAAAAGAGACAGAAGAATTGCTTAAAGATCCTAGAATTGTTTGTCTAGGTGAAGCGATGAATTTCAAAGGCATCGTTTCTCAGCCTGAATCTTTGATTAGACAAATTATTAAGCTGTGTAAGGAACTTAGACCGACAATGCCGCTGGAAGGACACTGTCCTCAATATTCGGGCTTAGACCTAGCTAAATTTGCTGCCAGTGGAATTACATCTGATCATACGTATCAAACACCAGCTAGTATCGTCGAACGGATCAATAATGGGATGTTCATTCAATTTCAGAAGAAATCAATGTCAAAAGAAAATATGCAGACGATCATTGATCATAACTTCTACGAATATGCTGCTTTTGTAACTGACGACGTGATGGCCGATGACTTAGTCAATGGACATTTGAATGTTATTGTTAAGGAAGCTATCGATATGGGAATGCCAGCTGAAAAAGCTATTTACATGGCAACTTATACGCCGGCCAGAAGAATGTCCTTGAATGACCGTGGTGCAATTGCTCCTGGTAGAGTGGCTGATTTAATCTTTTTGGATGACCCTCAGCAATTTAATATTCAAGAAGTTTATAAATCTGGCCAATTAAGTTCTGGCATAACGCCGTTACAACCGGATTTTCCAGCGTCATTGAAGAATTCAGTTAAGGTTAAAAAAATAACGACGGCTGATTTAGAATTATCAAGTGACAAAACTAGTATTTTGGCTAACGTAATTGAAATAAATCAACAAGGAACCTTTACCAAACATGTTCAAGAAAGATTAGCAGTTAAGAACGGTCTAGTAGATTGGCAAAGTGCTGGTTTATCACTATTGATGGTTCAGGAACGTTATGGCAAAAATGGTAATATCAGTTTTGCATTGGTAAAAAATGCTTTGAATAAGTCAGGCGCAATTGGTACTACTTGGGCTCACGATCATCACAATTTGATGGTTATGGGAACTGATTTGGAATCAATGGTCGTGGCACAACACGAATTGGTGGATGAACAAGGTGGCTACGTTGTAGTAAACCAGGGCCAAATAGTTGCGAATGCGCCATTAAATATTGGTGGAATCATTAGTTCAAAACCGGTAGCTGAATTAGCAGAAGAGATTAAACAAGTACGTACAGAAATGCAAAATTTGGGATATCACAATTTCAATGAAATAATGTCTTTCTCGACTATTTCACTGCTAGTTTCTCCAGAACTAAAAATTTCTGATGTAGGGATGTTTGATGTTAAATCACAACGAAAAGTCCCACTCTTTGAAGCTTAAATTAGACAAAAAATAAAACTCTATTGGAATGTGTTTTCCATTCTTTTAGAGTTTTTATTTTTAAATACTGTTTATCAAATGATAAATAAGAAATGACAGGCGTTATAACGCATAAAAAGGGATAACAACGACGTGATTAGTTTCGTGTTTAATAAGTGTTTGACAGATTATATGAAATGATGGAATACAATTATCGGATGATAATTAAAAGTGTAACGACGTTATGATCAATGATGACTTTAAAATAATGCCGATATGGATTCATTTAATTGATTTGAATTCGAAGAAACTGTCATTGGTGGTAAAATTGTTTCAATAGGTATTTCGAAAACGATTACAAATGATCCTTTGGATTTGTTCGGAAGATATCTCAAGAAATATTTTTAGAGGTGATAGTATGGAAAAAATTGGAGTCATTGGTCTAGGGAATATTGCACAAAAAGCTTATTTACCAGTTATGGCTACATTACAAGATAAATTTGAGTGGCATTTAACCACCAGAAATGAGCAAAAGGGTCAAATGCTGGAAACTAAGTATGGTTTCAAGCATTTCCATCAAACGCTTGAAGAATTGATTGCTGAGAAACCATTGGCGGTTTTTGTACATACACCAACTAAGACACATTATGAAATCATTAAACAACTACTAAATAATGATATTAATGTGTATGTTGATAAACCGATTTCTGAAGACTTAGCTCAAGTTGAAGAATTGTATAAATTAGCTGAAACTAAAGGTTTGATGCTAACTTGTGGATTTAATCGTCGTTTTGCACCATTTGATCAAAAATTGAAACAAATTACTGATAAACGAACGATTGTTTCAGAAAAAATACGGGAGGATTCACCCCAACCAGCACCATTTGCTATTTTTGATTTGATGATTCATTCGGTAGATACGGCTCTTTACTTGATGGATGAAAAAATCAAACAAGTGAATAACTTTGTAGTAACTAATGACGAAGGTGATTTGGAACAAGGATATATCACAATTGAAGGGCAAAAGAGCCACGTTCAAGTAATTACGAATATGGTCGGTGGTAGCAACTTAGAATTATCAACTGTTCAGGGAACAAAGATGCGCCAAACGGTAACGAACTTGAATCTTTTAGAAACCTTCCAAACGGGGATGACGACACAAACTTCACGTCCAGATTGGGAAGAGACTTTAGTTACAAGAGGTTTTGATCCAATTATTCGTGCCTTTCTAAAAGCTGTGAGTGAACACTTAGATAATCCAGTAAGCCCAGAGTCGTCTATTTTAAGTCATAAATTATGTTTTGATTTGGTGAAATCCTTACAAAATTAAGTGACTCAATATCTTGGGGTAGAACTGAATTTTACTACAAGATGTTCCATGTGGAACAAATTGCAATAAAAGCTTGCTACAACACAATTTAAGACTTTTGAAACTTGAAAACGGATACGATTCTTTCGGTAAGGGGTAACTAGATGTAGTTTAGAAAACAATTGACTTGTACTAGTAAAACATGTCATACTACTGACGGTGCCAAACCTAGATAAGGGAATTTGGTTGGCGCATTAGCGTTTGGAAAATCGATGCACCTTATCACGAAGACTTCACATTTTATGTGGAGTTTTTTTTATAATTTTATAAATTTTTAAAAGGCGTACAAATGACAAAAAGAATAGCATTAGTTAGTTATGGATTGATTTTGAGTGCTGTGATCGGTGTGATTGCAGCTTTGTTTTTAATTATTGAAAATTTATTATCAGAATTAGTTTGGATGACAAGCAATCAATTACTACAAATATTGTTGGTAGTAATTGGTGGTTTTATTTTGTATTTTCTTTTGAAACGATGGCCGAATCTTCCCAAAACAGCGCATGATTCAATTGCAGAATTAAAGGCCAATCAGACGATTGATTATCAAGATGTTTTCGTCAATTTATTGATTACTTTGGTTATTTTGACCTTTGGAGCAGGTGTTGGACCGGAAGCTGCTTTGTTAAGTGCCATTATTTCGCTATCAATTTGGCAAGCTGACAATTTACGGTATTTATATTTTCATTATGATGAATTAAAACAGCTTCAAATTAGTGAACGCATGAAACGTTTGTTTAATCCTTTTGCATATCGACAAAAATATGACCAAAAAATAGCCCTCAAGGCTACTAAAGTCGTCAGACAGAAGAAATTATTGTATGGAATTTTTGCCCTCAATGGTGTTATTAGTTTCGGATTATTATTGCATCAAACTGATCAACCATCATTTGTGACAAAGCTGGGTCAAACTAATTGGAATCTAAAACAAATTTGGATTGTGCCAGTATTGGTGATTTTCGGAATGATTTTTGCTCGAGTTTGCAAGTGGATATATCGTTTTTTTAATGAACGAATGTCTAAGATTTCTTTGTCCTTATCGATGAATGTGGCGGTAGGAGTTTTGGGAATTATAGTCATTGTATTGTTAGAACCAGAGTTACTGTTTTCAGGCCAACATAGTTTGCATTTATTGGTAGGTGACTGGTCGCAAAAAACGGTTTTATTTTTGATGGGGATGGCAATTTTAAAATTGATTTTCCTTGCTTGGTGTTTAAATTTCAATTGGCGTGGAGGAGATATTTTTCCGTTAACTTTTGCGGCAATGACTTTAGGCTTTGCGGTAGCTCAATTGCTACCAAGTTTTGATAAATTGCTGATTGTAGCGGTAGTAGCTACGACATTTTTGTCAGAAATGGTTTCACCAATCATTGGCGGAATTTTCTTGATATTTTTCTTTCCGATTCAGCTATGGGTAATTATCTTAGTGGTGGCTGGATTACTATATGTAATTGATAAAAAAGTTGCTTCTGTACAACAAAAATAAACAAATAAGAACTGACAGAATTCATTTTAAAATTTTATCTAGGTCTTATTTATTTTGCTAATTTTTGAATTTTTTCACTATCATAATTACTAAAAGACCAGCAAATATTCCGATGAAAAAACCAGAGAATTTGTATTGCCCAACAAAGTAAAATGTTACAGACGCAATCAAAGATAAGACTGTTAAGAAAATTAATAATTTAAAGTGGCTAGATTGGTTGTCAGTTTTTATTTCAATCTTATTTCTAAAGTGCGCAAGAATAATCATGGCGGTAATATTCAAAAGTCCCATTATGAAAATAATTACGCTAACTAATGCTGTTAATTTGATAATATCGAACAGACTCAACATGAGAAAACCTAGGAATATGATATCAATTGCCGTCAAAATCCAAATGATGGGTCTAATGCTTTTCAAAATCTCTTGTTTTTTTAAATATTCGGTCATGCCAATATCCTCCTTGAGAAGTTGATCTAATGAGACTTGGTAATAGTCACTCAAACGAATTAGACTACCAATATCGGGATAGCTGTGTTCAGTTTCCCAACTAGAAATAGTTTGTCTAGAAACGTTCAAGTCTTGTGCTACTTTTTCTTGAGTAAATTTACGTTGTAGTCGTTCTTGTTTTAAATGATTGCCAAATTTCATCGTTATCTCCTCTTTTCAAATTTGATATTAAACTCATAGTTGCCGAAAACCTAGCAAAGATTCTAAGCATAGTAAATAACAAAGAAAATACCCTCAAAGTTAGAGCAACTTTGAGGGTAAAATTCAAATATAATTAATTTTTTAATTAGTCGTGATAAATGCCTTGAGCCCATTTCTTGTTTTCACTGTCAAAGAAATTAGGGTTGTCAGTTTGATCAGGATTTGGTGTAGCAATCTTGTTGATTCTATCAATCAAATCTTTATTGTGATCGTCTGGCTTGTACTTAGCATTTAAGTAATAATCAACGATATCGAAAACAAAATCACGTCCTAAAACAATTCCGGCGAAGGCCAAAACGTTAGCGTTCAATTGTTCCTTAGCGTAAACAGCTTGAGCAATATTACCAACGATTGCAGCACGGATACCGTCATTTTTATCTGCAGCAGTACCAATACCGATACCAGTACCACAAAGAACGATAGCACAGTCAGCACGGCCATCATTTACAGCATCAGCGGCACGTTTACCGTAAATTGGGTAGTGAGTTCTTGTATGATCATAAGTTCCGACATCTAAAACTCGATAGCCTTCAGACTTCAAGTGGTCAGAAATCAACATCTTCAAATCAGTTACAATGTGGTCATTAGCTAAAGCAACAATAGTGTGCTTATCAATTTTTGGATCAACGTACTCAGGTTGAGCTCTATCTTCATCATAGTCATATTTATCAGTAGCCATAATTAAATCATCTCCTCAAGCATATTTAGACGTACTTGGTGTCTACCAGCAGCATAATCAGTCTTTAAGTAACGATTAATAATTGATAAAGCCAATTGTGGTCCGACAATTCCAGAACCAATGGCAATTGCTTTGGCACCGTTATGTAAAGCTGTCATGTGTCCAGTACGCTCTTCTTCAACGTTGGCTGTAACCATACCTTTAACTTTATCGGAAGCCATGGTACTACCAACACCATAAGCGTCAAACATAATTGCTTTTTTAATACCGCTTTCAAGAACCTTATGAGTAACGGCCAATGAAGATTCAATAAAGTCCTTAGCAGGAGTAGGTGTAAGATCGATTACATCGTAACCTTGCTTAGTTAAATTATTCTTAACGAATTCTTTTAGTTCAAATCCGTCTTTATCAGAACCTAAAACTACTTGCATATTTACTTCCTCTTTTCCACGAACTATTATTGGTATGTGAATTAGAAGTGTTCATTTGTCTCCTCAGAAGCACTTTCTAATCAACATGTTAGATGATAAAATTAAGACAAATGTTTAATCAAATCATTTGGGGACATCATGTATCCCTAATGACGATAATAGTTTTATGAAGAAGGTGTGTCAAGTGAAAATATCATCGGGTTGGGAACAGTCCATTTATGTTTTGTTAATCTTATCTCGGCTACCAAAGGGTAAGCATATCAACTCTTTGGCACTAAGCGAACGACTTCATGTATCACACTCGTATTTGAAAAAGACAATTAAATCACTAGTAAAGGAAGGATTAGTAAAATCGTCTCCTGGTAAGTTAGGTGGTTTTTCTTTGGCAATACCACTTGATGAAATTGATTTTTACAAAGTCTTTATGGCTATCGAAGGTCGAGAAAAAGTTTTTGCTAGTCAACACTTGCTGGTTCAATTTTTAAATAAAGACAAGCCTAAGCTGGAGCCTTGTGCAGTTAGTTCAGCAATGGATAATATTGAAAATACTTTAAAAACAACAATGAATAGTATTACTTTAAATACGATGATGAAGCAAATTCAAGAGAATTATGATATTGATGATTTGGATGAATGGATTAAGACCGTTGCTAAATAATGGTTCTTTCTTAAGTTAGGCTACCGTTAGATGTCGTCGTCCGTTCCGCTTTGTGGACGTTGGAACGTATTGGGTACAACTTGAAGCTAATTCCAGATCTCCAAGCTTGGACTTTTACTAAGCGATAAATCGGTTCTTACTAAAAGTTGGTTAGTGTTAATTGCCGTCTTCCACACAAGCCCTGTGATTGGCTGGAACGCTGCCGGCACTATTTTGAGCTTTTGCATGGCCCCAAAGACGCAAAATCTCAAAACTAGGCCTTACTGTAAGTGCTAAAGCACTAACAGTAATTTGGCGGCTGAGCCATCACAGGGCTTGTGCTCCAGACTAGATCCTAGTTCTATTATTCATTTTGTTTAATTCAAAAAATAAACTTACATACAACTAATATATTGAAAATGGAACTTCTCTGCATTTTTATATAACCAAACTATGATAAGAACCTATAAATCGCTAAGTAAAATTTCAGTACTGAGCATCCACAAAGCTGCCACTACCGACTAAATAACGACATTTATTATTTATTTCAAGTAATTCAAATTAAAAAAATAGCATCTATTCAGATATAGTCGATCAACGGCTACCATTATCTGAATAGATGCTTATTTGTTTGGTTCTATAAAAATTGAAAATCACTATTTAGTCCGGAATAGCAAAGAAAATTGGCTCAGTAGTGAAGTTATTCTTAGCAACTTGTTGCTTAGAATAAGGCCGAGCTTGAAGACTTTGCCCGGTTTTGGTCTTAGCAAAGGCTCCAAGTCGTGCCCACTACGTTCCAGCCAAATTTTCTTTGCTATGGAGGACGGAATCCTAAAAGAAAGAATAAAATTAATACAAATTAGTGAAATCTTTTTATAAATTTAATCGTTATAACGATACAATAATTAATTGACCTTTTTGTATCCGTAAGCGAAATAGACAATTATTCCAATCACAAACCAAGCGATAAAGGTAATCCAAGAATTGATGCTGACTTGAGTCATCAATAAAACACAAAGAATAACTGAAATGATTGGTAGCCAAGGATAAAAAGGAACTTTGAATTCACTATCAGGAACGTCTTTACGATGACGTAATTTGATAATGCCTGAAGCTACGAACGTGAAGGAAACTAAAGTTCCAATATTAACTAAACTAGTGAGTTCGTTAAGTGATATGAAACCACCCAATAAAACCGCCAAGATAGTAATCGTATTGAGAGATAAAATGGGCATTTTAGCTTTTTTATCGATTTTACCGAATGCTTCTGGAATCATTTTGTCACGGCCCAAAGCGTAAATTAGACGCGAACCACCGTAAACAGTGTTGAGCATCATAGTAAACATCCCTGCTAAAGCTCCGATAGTGATCAAGAAGGCTAATTTACCTAATTTGACATAATTTAAAGCAAATACCACGGGGTCAGCGTAATTTAGTGATTTGTAATTGACCATTCCTGTCAAAACAAAGGATAAAAGAACGTACAAGAATGCACAGACGGCCAATGAAACCATGATGCTGATAGGGATGTTTTTTTGAGGATTTTTGACTTCCGGTGCTGATGACGGAATGACATCAAATCCCAAATAAGCAAAGAAAACTAAGGCCGCTCCTTTGACAACACCGAAACCTCCCATTGGGAAATAGGGGTGATAATTAGCTGGCTTAATATAAAACAAACCTACACCGATGAAAGTTAAGACAACGGCAATTTTGACGAAAACCATAACGGTATTCATTCTTGTTGAGGCTTGAATACCACGACGTAAAAGGAAATAAATCAAGAGTAGAACGATTATTGCTGGTAAGTTAATAAAACTACCGTGACTAGGATCAAACGGTCCAACAAGGCTTTTGGGAAGGATAATGCCAAAGCTATTGAACAGACTGACAAAGTAAGCTGAAAATCCTGAAGAGACAGCAGATACTCCTAAAATATATTCTAAACATAAAGCCCAACCGATTAGCCAACCAGGGAATTGACCAAAGATAATACTGCCATATGAGTAAGTACTACCAGCTACTGGAAAAGTGGAAGATAATTCCGCAAAACACATTGCTGTCAAAATACAGACGACCGCGGCCAAAATAAAGGAAATCGTAATTCCCGGTCCAGCAGTTCCATAAGCAACGATACCGGGTAGAATGAAGATTCCCGTTCCGATGATAGCTCCAATTCCCATGGAAATCAGATTATTACGCGTTAAAACTTTTTCAAATTGAGCATCGCCAGCTACGAATTGTTTGTAGTCGGCTTTCTTAAATAATTTTTCTTTCATAATTCATAAATACCACCTAAAAAATTAACACAACTGTACTAGGTTACTTGTCGGTAAGATATTTTGTCAATAAACTTCGATTTATTTCTTGACCTAAAGTTAGGTTTAGGTCCTAAAATTAATTTATCGATATTTAGAGAAACGAGGAAACTAATGGAAACACCAATTTTAAATACAATCAATAAACCAACTGATTTAAAAACATTATCACTTGAACAACTAACACAATTGGCTACTGAAATACGTTACGTACTGTTAAATAAAGTTAGTCAAACTGGGGGACACGTCGGACCAAACTTAGGTGTGGTGGAATTGACGATTGCCTTCCATACAATTTTTAATTCACCAATCGATAAAGTTGTCTGGGATGTTTCACACCAGTCCTATACGCATAAGATTTTGACTGGTAGAAAGCAAGCTTGGCTTGATAAGAAACATTTTGATGATGTCAGTGGCTATACTGAACCAGAGGAAAGTCCTCACGACTTTTTCAACATTGGACATACTTCGACATCGATTGCTCTAGCAACTGGAATGGCTAGTGCCAGAGATTTAGAAGGTAAAACTGGTAACGTTATGGCGGTCATTGGTGATGGTTCACTTTCAGGTGGCTTAGCTTTAGAAGGATTGAATATTGCTTCAACTTTGAAATCTAACTTGATAATCTTAGTCAATGATAATGGAATGGCAATTGCTGAAAATCATGGTGGACTTTACGAAGGACTCAAGGAATTGCGCGAAACAAATGGTCAAAGCTCTCACAATATCTTTAAAGCTATGGGGTTTGATTATCGTTACGTTGAAAAGGGTAACGACCTTGAAACGATGTTAAAAGTATTTAGAGAGATTAAAGACATCGATCATCCCATCGTTTTACACGTTCACACGGAAAAGGGACATGGTTATCAACCAGCTGTTGACCATAAAGAAGCTTTTCACTGGCACGTACCATTTGATTTAGCTACTGGAAAAACTTTGCACCCAGTGACTGGTGAAACGTACACCGATGTAATTCACAATCAACTTGAAAAAGAGTTTACGGCAGGTACACCAATCACGGCTATTACAGCTGCTATTCCTGGAATGTATGATTTGAAACGCTTTGGCAGAAAGCATCCTAAGAATTATTTTGATGTTGGTATTGCTGAACAAGAGTCGATTACTTTAGCTGCTGGTCAAGCTAAGATGGGATTACGCCCAATTGCCTTTGAATCGGGGACCTTTTTACAAAGAGCTTATGATCAATTGTCACATGATTTAGGTATCAACAAATTGCCAGTTACGATCATGGTTTCTGGAGGTAGTATCAGTGCTGGAGATCCAACTCATCAAGGAATCTTTGATTTAGCAATGTTGAGTAATATTCCTGGATTAACTTATTTAGCTCCAACGACTAAAGAAGAATTGCAAGCTATGATGCATTACGCTTTGCATCAAAATAATGGTCCAGTTGCTATCAGAGTTCCAAGTAATGACGTTCATTCAGCACCATTAACTGATTTTGATGCTCATAAGATGAATGTCTTACATAAGGGACAGAAGGTTGCAATTTTAGGTGTCGGCAGTTTGTTGCCTTTAGCTGAAGAAGTTCAACAACAGCTTGACTTTGACGGTACGGTAATTGACCCACGAGATGTTTCAGAATTGGACGAAAAGACTTTGACCGACTTGGAAAAAGATCATCAACTAGTAGTTACTCTGGAAGAGGCTAGTTTAAGCGGTGGCTTTGGTGAAAAAGTAAGTCGTTTCTATGGCAATACCAAGATACGGACTTTAAATTTTGGTGCTGCTAAACGATTCAATGATCATGAAACTACGTCTGAATTGTGGCATGAATTTAAATTGACACCATAACAAATCGTTACAGAAATTAAAGCTAACTTATAAAGATAGACAAAAAGTATTGATAACTGTTATCAATACTTTTTTTGTGAAAAAAAATAGCCCTAAATTAATTAGGACTATCGTTGAATTTAATTTATCAATTATTTAAGTTTTGATGCAGCAGCTTCATCAACGATGATTGTTACATCCGGGTGGTTTTGTAGAGCACTTGCTGGGCAGTCTTCAGTAACAGGACCGTCGACAGTAGCAGCAATAGCGTCAGCCTTGTTTTCGCCGTAAGCTAGAAGAACGATCTTCTTAGCTTTCATGATTGAACCGATACCCATTGAGTAAGCAAAACGTGGAACATCTTTTTCGTCATCAAAGAAACGAGTGTTAGCTTCGATTGTTGATTCTGTCAAACCAACTTTTCTAGTCTTACCATCAAATGGTGAACCTGGTTCGTTGAAACCGATGTGACCATTTCTACCGATACCAAGAATTTGAAGGTCAATAGGGTTGTCTTCGATAATCTTGTCGTAAGCCTTTGTAGCAGCTTCTGCGTCAGGATTTGAACCATCAGGAACATATGAATTCTTAAAAGGTTTCTTGCTGAATAGGTGTTCATTCATGAAGTAGTGGTAACTTTGTTCATTATCAGCTTCAAGACCAACATATTCATCCAAGTTAACAGATGTCATATTTGAAAAATCGATGTCACTGTTTGTCATTTCGTTGTAAAGTGTAATTGGGCTACTACCTGTTGCTAATCCCAAAACTTTAGCACCATTTTCGATATCAGCTTTAACTAAGTTAAAAGCTTCTTTTCCACCCATTTGTTGATCTTTTACTTTAATTATGTTCATCTTATTAATCTCCCATCTCTATCTTTCTGGTCTAGTCCAATCTAATTCATTTTTAGTAAATTGTCAATAAAATAGTGTCATTAAATAAAAATAAATTAAAAATTTCTAGAATCAATGCAAAATCTTCACAAGTTAGGTATATTTTTTAATAAGAGAAAAAACTAAAGAGGCAGAAAAATTTGGAAAAAATATTATCTACATCTGAGGGCAGTGTAAACACAAATCTAATTAGAGGCATCAATACTAAGAGTATTATCGTTCTAGTACCCGGTCTTGGTGGTTCCCTTGAGTATTTCAACTCAATTATTCCCTATCTAAAAGACAAATATACCGTTGTAGCGCTTGATCTATTAGGTCAAGGTAAGTCAACTAAGGCTAAAAATGATCACTATACAATCGATGCAGAAGCTTGGAACATGTTAGAATCGATTGCTAGATTAAAGATTACTGATAAATTAGTTATCTTTGGCTATGGTGTTGGTGGTTTAGTTGCCGTAAATATGGCAGAATTGCGCGGATTTACGATTTCTAAGTTAGTCCTATTAAATACACCCGCTAACGACAAGTACGCTGACATGGACGCTCATTCGTCTGTAGCAAGTATTCCCTTATTAGGAAAACTTGCTAAGTCGCCAGTAAAATCTGCTTTGTATTTTGACAAAGATTTTGATCGCAGCAGTTTGGACAATCCTAAGATCGTTGACGAAGCGGCTAATTTGGTTGATCACAAAACAGCTAAATACTTACAAAAAATGCCAATGGATTATTTGGAAGAAAAAGCTTTGAATAAGCGTTTGCGTGCTGTTAAAATTCCGACTCTAGCTATGTTTGGCGAAGGGGACCAAATTTTAACAGAAAACGGTATTAAGGATGCTAAGGCTTCAATCGGTCGTGTACCTGATTTACAAATAGAAGATATCAAGGGTGCCGGTCATTTGGCTATGATGGAGAAACCTCAAGAAATTGCCCAAAAGATTATCACATTTGATGAAACAACAACTAAGAAAAAAGAAGAAGAGAGCGAGAACGACGCTGATTAATTTTTTAATCCTAGATGATGAGTCTGGGATTTTTTTGTATCTTATTTTTTGTCCCAAATTAAGGATTAAGTGATATTGTCTAAGTATGGAGGGTGCATTATGAAACTAAGATACTTACTGGCAATGTTGTTAGCTTTTATCGGCATTTTATATTCGACACAAGATGTACAAGCAGACGGCCTTGGTGGACCTAATACAGGCGACTATGTTTATGAAAACAAAGAATTCATTACTAATGCTCAATATGATCAACTCGATGCGATGAACGATGATATTTACACTGGTGTTCACCCACAAAAGTTATACATTTTAATTTTTGACGATTCGACTGATATCAACGAATTTGTACAAATAACTGGTGCTGAGGTTCATTCCCGTGATGCATCCTCTAATGTTATTGGCAACATTGGCACTAACATAGGATATCTCTTGTATGGTAGAGAAAAATATATCGATATGCGTTTAGATAATGACGATATCGATAATGAAAGTAATTATTTAATTTTAGATTTAACAGATAAAAAGGTCTTTTTCAGTGCGTCTGAACAAGCTGATCGTTATGTGACCGATTTAATGTTTTGGAAACTGAGAAGAGGATTGGCAAATGATTTCAGATCCGATGATGAAGATACTCAAATAAATGCTTTGTTTGAATTGACCAAGCGTTTGGAGCCTAAGTTACAAGACGTAGCTCAGAGTTCTAAAAAATTAAAATCCAAAAGAATTGCAGATTTAAAACGAGTAAGAAATAGAATTTTATCCGTGCTAGGGACAATAGTTATCATCCTTGTTGTTTATCTAATTTGGAAATACATGCACAATCATCCCGGCAGTGGGTCAGATTTAGGTAATAGTGATTACGACGCTGGTTTTGACGAAGGCTACTACATGGGTAGAAATGATCCCTTTATGTAAAAAAAACGACCAATTTGGTCGTTTTTTATTTTGTGCTAACTAGTTTGATTAAATTGCGATTCTTTTGCGAACTGGCTACAGGAACGAAAGATTTACCATCTTTGTAGACGAATTGTATAACGTCGTAATTGTTATCTAATTTCTTATCCTGATTAGCCACGATATTTTGTAAAGCACGGATGTAATCTTTTTGGTCGTCAGTTGCTTGATTGTTTTGGACCGCTTCAAACGAAGCCTTTAAGTACTTTTGAGTTTGTTTGTCAGTTAACCGAACGACGATGACAGTGTGAGGATGCTTACTAGTGTCATCGTTGATGTTATGGTCTTCTTTAATCGTAACGACTTTGCCATTTTGATTGAATTTGTGATCAAGATTTTTTCTGATTGCTTTATATTCGGTCGTTGGTGCTTTAGTAGCAGTTTGTTTAGTAGTTTTAAAGGTGAAAATGGATAAGACAGTTGCGAAAATTAATACGGCAACCAATGAAATAATTAAATATTTTTTATTGATAGGTTCACGATATTTTCTATGCATGATTTAACGCCCCTAGCCTCTAATTAGAGTGATTATAACACACGTTTGAATGTAAATTTTTTTTACAAAGAGTTGGATAAATTGACTTCTGAACACTTCTTTTGAATAATTTTGATATAACTAAATACTTAGAAGAAAGTAGGAAAATTATGTCTACACATCAAGCATTACTGATTATCGACTATACGAATGATTTTGTAGCTGATGATGGGGCTTTGACTTGTAAAGAGCCAGGTCAGGCAATTGAATCCAAGATCTTCGATTTAGCAGAAAGAATGTATCAAAATAATGATTTTGTCTGGTTTCCAACCGACGTTCATAAACCAAATGACCCATATCATCCAGAAACAAAGCTTTTCCCACCTCATAACGTTCGCGGAACTTGGGGTCGAGAATTATACGGTAGTCTAAAAGATTGGTATGACGAGCATAACGATGACGAACAAGTTAAACTGTTTGATAAGACCCGTTATAGCGCCTTTGCCGGAACTGACCTTGACATTAGATTACGTGAAAGAAAGGTAGATACATTGCATTTAGTTGGCGTTTGTACTGATATTTGCGTATTACATACGGCAGTTGACGCGTACAATTTAAACTACAATATTATCGTTCATGAAAATGCTGTAGCATCGTTTAATCAGGCTGGACACGAATGGGCTTTAGGACATTTCAAAAACAGCTTAGGTGCCCAAGTATTGTAAAAAAGAGACCATTTGGTCTCTTTTTTATTTGATGTTATGACGGATCTCTTTTTCGGTTAAGTATTGGTCAGTGTGATTACCTAAGAATAATGGGACCTTTTCTTCAACCACATCACTAAATTCCAAACCATACCAAAGAGCTGGAGGAACCGTGATATTTTGAAGTAAGAGTCGACCACCGATTAGCATTCTGTCAAGCCCACTCATATAAACTTGGGCTCCAAGATCTTGAAATTGTTGATTTTGGATGACGAATTTGAAGGAACCAACACGACGATTGGGCATCATTGAATAGGTTGGCGCTTGTTGGTCGATGATATTTTTATCCAATAAGCTGTTGATTATTTGGCGAATGTAGATATTGACGTGTTGTGATTTCTTGAAACCAAGATTCAACGTAACATTGACAACGTTTCTCGTATTCATCATGTCGACTGAATAGGTGCATTCATAAGGAGCGGCAGTTTGATTGACAGTAATGAACCAATAGACTTTTGCCCGTTTAGGATCTTGGTCTAGGATTGAATAAATAATTGAACGTTTGATGGAATAATCTTTGCCTAATTTTGTCATATAAACGAGATTTGTGGCATAAGTTGGAATGGAAGAGTCTTGACTGAGTTTCTCTAATTGAGGGATGAAATCGAGCAGATTGACGTTCTCACTCTCAGACATATGAGCATCACGACGTTTATTACCGAAGTACCAAATGACCATGATTGCTAGAATTGCCATCGTTATGATGACTGTAACGTATCCGCCGTGAACAAATTTGACCAAACTGGAAATTAAGAATAATCCTTCGATAGCGAAGAAAACGACTAAGAAAATATTGGCACCAAGAGGATGTTTTTTCATAATTAGAAATTGGTGCAAGAGTAAAGTCGTCATTAACATTGTCAAAGTGATTGCCAAACCGTAGGCTGCTTCCATGTGTTCTGAAGTGCCAAAGCCCCAGACAATGCTGATAGTAATAGCACAAAGTAACCAGTTAACTGATTCAATATAGAGTTGGCTTTGAACTTTACCAGGAAATTTAACTTTAAGACGAGGTAATATTTTTAAACCGATAGCTTCTTGAACTAAGGTATAAGAACCAGTTATTAAAGCTTGTGAGGCGATGATAGCAGCTAATGTAGCAATTATAATGGCAAAAATTTTGAAGTCGCTAGGTAACATTTCATAAAAAGGATTGATTCCAGAAATATGATTGTATTGTTTATTCTGAAAATTAGCGATGACCCAAGCTGCTTGTCCTAAGTAGTTCAACATCAACATGGTATAAACGAAAGGCCAAGTAGCGTAAATGTTATGTTTTCCAACTTGACCCATGTCAGAATACAAAGCTTCAGCACCGGTTGTAGCCAAAAATACGCTACCAAGGATGAATATCCCAACTTTATTTACAGGACTGAATAAAACTTTAATAGCATAAATGGGTGAAAGAGCTTTGAGGACACTTGGATCACCTAACAGATTGAATAATCCAGCCAATCCGATAAAACTGAACCAAATAAGCATAATGGGACCAAAAGAACGACCAATTTTTTCAGTACCGAACTTTTGAATAATAAAAATGGTTAACAAAATTATCGTTACAATGATTAAAACGGTCGATTGTTTGTTAGAAAAAATAAAATTGCCAAATTGTTGTCCTTTGACGCCTTCCATAGCTGAGGTAACGGTAACAGCAGGCGTCAAAGTACCATCAGCTAATAAAGCGGAACCTCCAATTAAAGCAGGGATGATCAACCATTTCTTCGTTTTGACTAGAGCATAAAGTGCAAAAATCCCTCCTTCATTGTTGTTATCAGCTTTCATAGCAATTAAAACGTATTTTAATGTAGTAATTAACATCAATGTCCAAAATATCAATGAAACACTACCCAAAATGTATTCTGGTTTAGTATCAGCCATCGTGCCAGCGTCATTGATAATGGCATTCATAACGTAAAGTGGCGAGGTACCAATATCGCCATAAACGATACCCAGAGTAATCAACATACCCAAGGTAGACAGTGATGACATTCTTTTATTCATGATGTGCTCCTTCAAAATTCATCATATATGTTTATACAAGTTATATTATAGTTTTTTTATAACTATTTAAAAATTATTATGATTTTGTCATTTTTTAGTAATTCTTTTTGTTATACATGAAATAAAAAACGTAATACAATACTGAAAATAAATAATTAATTTCAGTGAAAAGAATGTGATGTCTATGAGTGTAGTATTCATGATACTTTCAACTATGTTAGTTTGGATAATGGTGCCTGGTATTGCCATTTTTTACAGTGGCTTTGTACCACATAGAGATGTGACCCGAATTTTATTCGACAGTTTCTTGATGTTTGGATTAGCGGGATTATTGTGGATCATCGTTGGATTTTCGGCTTCTTTTGAAGGAGATAATTTAGGGTTAATAGGTAATTTTAGTCATCTCTTTTTGAGAGGAATAGACTTATCGTCTACTTTTGGTCAGACGGGATTACCGACTGCAATATATTTACTTTTTCAAATGATGTTTGCAATTTTGACACCAGCACTATTTTTAGGAGCGATGGCTAGTCGTGTAAAAATCAGATTCGTCATTCTGTTTGTTTTATTGTGGTCACTTTTGATTTATTATCCATTAGCTCACATCGTTTGGTCGAGCAGTGGTTTTCTAGCCAAGTTAGGTGTATTGGATTTTGCGGGAGGAACAGTCATTCACATTAATGCTGGTATTACAGCGTTAATTTTGGCAATTACTTTACGTGGACCATATCAATATAAGCAGCAAGTTAAAGGTAATCCCGTGTTGATATTGTTAGGCACGGTCCTTTTGTGGATCGGCTGGTATGGGTTCAATGCTGGAAGTGCTCTGAAAGTTAATTTTCAAGCTATCAATGCGTTCTTTACGACTACGGTAGCGGCTTGCAGTGCTCTAATTACTTGGATATTTTTGGAAAGAATGTATAAAGGCAAAGTTACTTTAAGTGGCATTTGTACAGGAAGCATTTGTGGTTTAGTTGGAATTACTCCGGGTACTGGATATGTGACGGTTTTAGGATCGTTTTTAATTGGAATAATTTCGGCCATTAGTAGTTTTTATTTTATGAATTTCTTGAAATATCAATTGCATCTAAATGATTATCTAGATATTTTTGGATGTCATGGCGTCAGTGGGATAATTGGTTCAATTTGTGTTGGCTTATTCGCAACTAAATCGGTCAATGAAAACGTCGTTACGAACGGTCTGTTTTATGGTGGTGGATTTAAATTATTAGGTTTGCAACTATTCGGCGTTATATTCACGATTGCTTTTGTAGCAGTGCTGGGTGTAGTAATTGTAACGGTGTTGAAAAAGGCTTTGAAAGATGATATTGGAATCAGATCAGAAATTAAATTAGCTTAAATTAAAAAAGGCCCTACTAAAATGTATTAAATTTAGTAGGGCTTTTTGTCATGTTTAATTCCGATGAGGATGTCTAGTATTACGTTCTTTTTTAGGTTTATTTTCAGCTCGTAACGATTATATCTCATTTTCAATTTCACTGAGAACTTCAATTTGCATCTTTTGAATGTCCAAAATATGAGGCCATTGAACTTCGTTTAGTTGATCGATTTTTTCATGTAGAATACGGATTTCCATTTCTGATTTAGTGTTAGTTTTGTAGTCATTTTCAGAATCAAAACGATCACGTTCAGCTTGACGATTTTGACTCATCATGATGATTGGTGCTTGAATAGCCGCTACGCAACTGAGAAATAGGTTTAATAAAATAAATGGATAGGGGTCAAAATTCACTCCGAAAAGATGCATAACGTTGATGGTCATCCAAACTATCAAAATGACAGTAAAAGCAATGATAAAGCCCCAACTACCACCGAACTTGGCTACCGCATCGGCTAGCTTTTGACCTCTGGTACGTTTGCCATAGACGGTATCGTTGATATTTTTGATAACATAAGTTTCTTTGGCCAATTCCTTTTTGAGTTTATCGCTCATTTTGTGGTCTATTTCCAAGTCATTATCGATAACATCTTGCATTTTGGAAATACGTAACTTTTGTAGATCCTTTAAACAAATAAACGATGATTCCTTAGCGTAACTGTTGGTATGAATGACTTGTTCTTTTAATAAATCACTGAGATCCCTTAAAAAGAGACCCTCCGTGATGGTGAAACGATTGCCACAAATTGCACAGATTTGATTCTTTTTAATTGCCATAATTAACACCCCTTGGAGTTATTCAGTGTCAGTATATTATTGAGATGTTTGTAAAGCAAAAAAGAGCCCTCTAATGAGAGGACTCTTAAATATTTTTATAGATTAAATAGTACCTTTCTTAATAGCTGTCTTGATACCAGCAATTTCCATGATTCCACGATCAGCAGACAAGTGCTTGAGTAGGGAAGCAAATGGTCCCTTGAACTTCAAATTCTTGTCAGTGATTTCAGCAATACCATGGTTTTGACCAAGAGATGCGACTGTTCCCATTGAGTGGTAGATAAATGGTTTCAAGTCTTTGCCATTCAATGCGGCCGCAATATTAAAGGCAGCGCCGCTACCTTCAGCAGTTGCTAGTTGACCAGTTGTTGGGTAAGGACGTTCTTGACCCTTAGGAATAATAGCTGAATCATCACCGATAAAGTAAGCTTCAGGATGTGCTTCAAGATTTAGAAATTCGGTTGTCATGACACGATTTCTTCTTGCATCGATACCAGAGTCTTTGATGACGTCTGAACCACTGACACCAACGGTCCAAATGATAGTACTTCCTTCAACGCTCTTTTCAGTATCTCCATCCATATAAACAACGGATTTAGGTTCAATTTTCTTAATTTTAGCGCCTGTGAGCAATTTAATTCCATTCTTATCCAAATAGTCGACAGCGTAAGTTGCAAGGTTCTCATCGAACATTGGAAGGATTCTCGTAGCCATCTCCAAGCAAGTTACTTTAATTTCGGGTACTTCATATTTAGCCTTTAGGATTTTAACTGTATCAACTAATTCACCAAGAATTTCAACACCAGTAAATCCAGCACCACAAACGATGATATTCAAGTCGGCTGGATCATTTGATTTCTTATAGTTAGCAATATTTTGATTGATAGTCTTATAGATATTTTGGGCAGTTTCAAGATCTTGAAGAATCAAGGCATTTTCGCTAGCGCCCTCTAGTCCGAAGTCCTCAGAACGGAAACCTAATGAAACAACGATGTAATCATAGGTAATGTCCTCGTGGTCAGAGAATTCGACTGTTTTGTTATCTAAATCAAGTTTTGAAACAGTTGCCTTGATAAAGTTAACGTTTGAAGGTAGAACAGAACGAACATCAAAGCTAACTGCATCAGCACGATTAGTTCCTGCTGCAATAGTATGCAAAGCAGTCTTTTCAACGTGTTTTTCATTTTTATCAATTAAATCAATTTGTGTTCCCGCTGGGGTACTCTTAGCCAAGTCACGAGCGGCTCTCAAGCCACCATATCCAGCGCCTAGTACTAAAATATGTGCCATAATTACCTTTCTCCTTCTATTTTGAAATTAAAACGTTTACCTAATTATTATATATCGTTCCAGGCAATAGGAGAAACCATTTGCTATAAAGGATTTTTACTAATTGAGTGTTTCAAAAAGAATGGAGCTATGATAGTGATCAAAATGACACTGATAATGACAGTAGAATAATATTCCTCGGATAATAAGTGAACGCTGTAACCAACTTGGGCAACGATCAAAGCCATTTCCCCACGAGAAATCATTCCTGAACCGATGACGTAAGAGTCTTTCAAATCAAATCCAGAAATTTTGGCACCGAAACCAGCACCGAATAATTTTCCGATAATACCAGTAACGGTAAAAATAACAATCAACCAAAAATCACGTAAGAAGTTATCAAATTCAAGATTAAGTCCAATACTAATAAAGAAAATTGGAATAAAGACGGCATAACCAATCATTTCAATATTCTGATTGACTTTAGGGTTGTAATCTTTGGCATTGGAAACGGCGATACCAGCAATGAAAGCTCCCAAAACAGAATCTAATTGTACTTTGTCAGCCAAATAAGCCATGACGAAACAAATTACCAAAGCAAAAATAGTCGGAGCATGAGTTGCTTCTAAATATTCAGATAATTTCATTAAATCTGGGATGATCCATTTATAAAAGACGATGACAAGAATAGCAAAGACTAACCAAAGTCCTAATAATGTTAGGATTTTTTTGGCTGAGAAATCGCCAGTTAAAGTTCCTGACATAACACTCAAAATAGAGATAGCCAAAATATCATCAGCGACTGCAGCACCTAAGATAACCGTTCCGGAAGTACTGGAAAGATAGTTCAAACTCTTCAAAACTTCAACCGAAATGGAAACGGAAGTGGCGGCGAAGACAACTGACATGAAGATACTTTCTTTGAGGTTGATGCCAAAAATCAAGGCGGTAGCTAGAGTTAAAGCGACTGGTAAGATGACACCAAAGATAGCAACGTTGATACTAGGTAACAAGTGCTTTCTGAGTAGTTTCAAATCACTCTCAAGACCAGCTAAAAACATCAGCAAAATAACTCCGATGTCAGCGAATAATTCTACTTCGTGCGTCGGTTTGACAATATTAAGGACACCTTTTCCCAAGATAACTCCTAGAATAAGCTGTCCGACGACTGCTGGGATATTGATTTTATTAAAGATATGACTAACAACTAGTGTTAGAAAAAGCATTAAAGCTAAAAGGGTTAAAAATTCCATGGCATACTCCTATTTTTTCGTGATGCCATTGATGAAAATATTGATAACCGTTTTAAGATTAGCAATATTACGCTTCCTTTTAGCATCGTTATATTCAATGTAAGGGAGTAACATTGTTAAAAAAGTTCCAACTTGAACTGGAATAGCTAGGTCAGAACGTAGTTCCTCTTTGTGAGATTGGAAAACGTTGAATAAGACTTTATAATATCCACCGTCCCAGTTCTGCATGATTTCTTTACGCTCTTCAGGGGTAAAGAAGGTTTCGATATCGTTTCGCATAATGAAATAATTTATTTTGAAATTACCAATCATAAATTGTGAGATTTTTAAAAGTAACTCTTCGAAAGGCAAATCTTGATTCTCTTTATATTCTTCTAGCAAACTATCGCTAAAACCACTGACAACATGCTCGAGTGCTTTGATATAAAGAACTTTTTTATTCTTGTAATAGTGATACATATTAGGTTGTGTGATGTTTAATTCCTGAGCAATCTTGCGTGTTGAAGTAGCTTGATAACCTTGTGAAAGAAACATTTCTGCAGCAACTTTTAAAATCGCACTCTTAGTGTTTTCGGCTTGTTGATCCCGTACGTTCATAATATCGTCCGTCCCTTGTTCTATTCCTATACATTATATATTAATATAACTCGTTTATCACAAGATAAGAAAAAAGCAGGATGTTTATCGAATTGCTCCGATAATATCGGTTCTAAACTTTCTGGTATTGATGAACAATCAATACCAGTTTTTTTTATACTCTTTGAAATAAAAAAAGAACATCACTGTTCTCGTGTTAAGATTTAAGCGACCAAACCAAATCAAACAGGAGTGAACAATGGTGTCCCAAGACAATTCTATACTATGTGCGCTAGACATAAAAGACAATAATATAAAAAATGTTTCAGTAAAAGATTCCAAAATAAAAAAACATGGTGTTATAAAACACATCAAAGTGGTGAATGCTGAACTATCTTATTCTTTACATAGGTGCCCTCAATGTGGAATGAATACACTAGTTAAAAATGGTAAAAGAACCACTAATGCAAGATTAGCTAGCTTTAATGGTATCGAGTACCACCTAGTACTAAGAAAGCAACGATTCCTGTGTAGGAACTGTGGAAGCACCTGCGGTGCCCACAGTGATCTATTGATAAAAAATCATACTATGACCAAACAGATTAAGAATAGAATCTTTTCCATGGCTAAAGAATCATTTACTCTGTCATCAATAGCTAAAGTCATCGGTATTTCAGCCAATACTGTAAGTAGGATTTTATATAGTAATACCAAAATTCCTAATAGATGTGCGCATTTGCCAGAAAATCTTTGTTTTGATGAGTTTAGATCCGTAAAAAATATTTTTACATTTATCGCCATCGATGCGGATACGCATCGGTTGGTCGAATTGATACATGACAGACTGTCTAAAACAATAACTGAACACTTTATAAATAATTACAGCTTATCGGAACGACAAGCCGTAAAAACCGTATCAATCGACTTAAATGCCAACTATCAATTAGTCGTTCATCGTATATTCCCCAATGCTCGCATTGTCGTAGATAGATTTCATATAGTTCAACTTTGTAGTAGAGCCTTGGATCAAGTACGTATCAATTCTTTAAAAAAATTGCCTGATAAAAAATCTCGTATATATAAAGCGATGAAATCTGATTGGCGTCTATATCATCTTCCAGAGGAAGATGTAGACGATACTCATATAAAATTTATTGTCGGCATAAATGAATTTACGACTATTCAAAATGTCATCGATATAGCTACTGATGAAATACCAATTTTCAAGGAAGCTTATGGTACTTATCAGAGTATTCAAAGATCAATAAGATATCATGACATAAATCTACTTCAAGAAACTACTTCTGGATATAAAAGAAATGGGACTGCAATGGATACAGCCATTACAACGTTACGAAAAAACATAAATTATGTGAAAAATAGTTGCTTATTGCCATATTCCAATGGTCCTCTAGAGGGCACCATTGGAAAGATAAAGAAACTAAAAAGAAATTCTTATGGCTTTAGAAATCTTGAACACTTTATTAAAAGAATAAGACTGATTTGTGCATAGAAAAAGAGCATCCTCGATGAGGATGCTCAATGAGCTCAAAATCATTCATCAATACGATTTGACAAAGAGCCATAATATCCTGCTGTTATTTTTTATCTTTAACGATATAGATAGGGCGCTTTTTAACTTCCAAGAAAATTTTGCCGATATATTCACCTAAAATACCGATACTGAGAAGTTGAATTCCACCAATGAATAAAATAATTGAGACCATTGAGGCCCAGCCACCAACGCTACTTAGTGGATAGATTAATTTCCGAATAAAGACTGCAATGATGCCGATAACTGAAACGATTGAGAAGAAGGTTCCCATCCAAGTGGCAAACATCAAAGGTCCTTCAGAGAAATCAACGATACCAGTGATAGCGTATTTGAATAATTTCCAGAAGTTCCAAGAAGTTGAACCAGCTGAACGTTCACGATTTTTGTAAGGTAAGTATTTAGTCTTGAAGCCGACCCAACTAAAGATACCCTTGGAGAAACGGTTGTATTCAGTCATTGACTTGATAGCTTCGACCATTTGACGAGTCATCAAACGATAGTCTCTAGCTCCAGGGATGATTTTTGTTTGGGACATTTTATTGATAACCTTGTAAAAGCCATCAGAGAAGAAAGAAATTATCTTATTTTCACCTTCGCGGTCCATTCTAGCTGTTCCGACACAGTCATATTCACCATCTTCTAGTAAATCAAACATTTCGGGCAACATTTCTGGTGGGTCTTGAAGATCGACATCCATAACGGCGATATAATCACCAGTTACTTCGTTTAATCCAGCATATAAAGCTGATTCTTTACCGAAGTTACGTGAGAAGGAAATGAAGTGAACCTCGTCGCTATGGGCTTTTTGTAAATCTTTTAAGATTGAGTAAGTTCGATCCTTTGATCCATCATCGATAAACCAATATTCCAGCTTGAATTTATTAGTTTGTTCCTTGAGCTTGGTCATGGCGTCATAATAAATATTAATGGTTTCTTGTTCGTTAAAACACGGAACGATAACAGATATAGTTTTCATAGTCTTTTTCACTTTCGCAGAAATTATAAAAAAACACCCATTAATGAGCGTTTAAAAATAAATTATATTTTTAATGATTCGGGAAGAGACAACATACCATTGCTTGATGTATTAATAACACTAACACTAATATCACGGTTTGTCTTATTCTCGATTTCGTGGAGATCATCGTCTGTTTGTACGAAGATATCCTTGATATCATTATGTTTATCAAGTAAATCAATCACAGCATCGATATTTTTGACAACATCTTGAAGCAGACGAATTGTATTATCGCTTGAAATGCTATTGACGCTCATAATTAGTTGATAAAGCAAATCAGAATTGTTACCAACAAAAACAGCATTTTCAGTATTTGGAGTAATGTTCTTCAACCACCAAGTGATCAATTCGGATTTTTCGTTAAAGTCGTGTTCCAACAAACCATTCTTATCGAATAATTGGAAACTTACGGCTTGATTCTTTTCAAAGATAACTGTCAAAACGATTGAACCATCGGTACGATAGAAGTTTTGTTCTGAAAGTTCCTTGTTTTTGTTAAAGTTTTGAGTAGATGATAGTTGACCATCACCGTTATAAATATTAGTTTTAACAACTTGATCATTCTTGTAGTAATTAATACGATCAATTAATTTGTCAAAGTATTCAACAGTCATTAGCAGTGTTTGTTTTTGGTCATAAATGAAAGTATCTTGAGATTCAACGTCAGTTCTTGTTACCCAATCAGTATTTTCAGGAATTGCGACTTTTTTGTCAGTCGGATTAGAACTAGTTTGAAGTTGATCGAAGATATTAACGACATTAGGAATAGGTAAGTGACTAGCTTTGGCCTTAGCATCAATAATGTCATGGATATGATTGTTGTAGAAAGTAGAAACAACCGTAACGGGCTTTTGTAATTTAGTTTCTAGATAATCAACCATTCCGAATAAATCATTTTTAGCTGTGTCAGATTCGAAGTCATCAGCAGCTACGTAGTATTCCTTATCTTTATCCAAGTAAACGTCACGTACTAAATAGGCTGAATGGAAGACATCCTTGATGTATTTAGTAATGTAGTCAATATTATTGTTGACTTCAGTTAGTTCACCATCAATTTTTTGATGTTCTTCATCTAGACTTTGAAGATGACGTTCCAAACCACCGATAGTTTCAACACGGTAATTGTGATCACTCTTCATTTTGTCATCAATTTCATTGGCCTTTTGCTTGAGATCATTGATCTTAGTATTAACTTGGCTAATGTTATCGTTTAAATCGTCTGCTTGACCATTTAATTGTGTAATAGTTTCTTGGGCACTATTTATTTGACCCTTAAGGTCTTTTCTTTCATCATAGAGAGTATTGATAGAGTTCTTTTGCTTCTCCATCAAAACCATCATTTTTTGTAAGTCTTTTTCTTCTTTGATGGAATCAGACATGTCAGTTTCAGATTGCTCATTCTTAGCTAAGTCGCTTTGCAATGACTCTAACTTGGCAGTCTTAGTATTGATTTCTGAATTGAGATCATTTAGTTCTGATTGAAGCTTTTGAAGATTTTCTTCTTGTTCTTTACGATCAGCGTTTACGCTAGCAAGATGTTCTTTGGCAGCATCATCGTTTTGAGCCTTCGTATTGGCTAGTTTTTCATTTGATTCTTTTTCATCACGCTTGAGAGTTTTTAGATATTTGTCTAAGGTAGCTTTTTTAGCTTCAAATTCATCTTTTTCGGTGAAAAGATTAGTTTTGAGGTCATTTCTCAACTTAGCATATTGATGTGAGAGATCGTTCATTTGTTCTTCGATATTGATACGTTTATCATGAACTGACACAGGAAGATTTTCTTCTTTCTTCTCAGGCTCAGCTACTGGTGTAGGGGCCTTTGGTTCAGTACTTTGATCAGGATTTTCGTCCTTTTTAGGAGACTCGGGAGCAGGATTTTGAGGTTGCTCTGGTTTCTCATCAATTTTGCGTAACATGTCTAAAAATTTCACGAATGAATTCCCCCATAAAAAGACTTATAATAGTTACTAAAGAGTAGCATTTTTTTATATTAGTGTAAAGTCTGGTATAAAGCTATTTAAAGAGTAAACCTAGACCAAAAAAGGAGAGTTTTTGTATGAAGATTATGGCTATAAATGCAGGTAGTTCAACTTTGAAGTGGAAACTTTTTGAAATGCCTGAAAAAATAACAATTGCTTCAGGTATGATTGACCGTCTGGGCAGTCCTAAAGCTATCTTTAAATTGAAGTATAACGGTAAAAAAGTTGAAGAAGAAAAAGCTATCGAATCTAATGATGTCGCCGTATTAGCAGTTCTTGATGCTTTAAAAGATATGGATATTATCCAAAGATACGAAGATATTGTAGCCTTTGGTCATCGTGTGGTTGCTGGAGGGGAAGAATTTAAAAAGTCAGCCATCGTGACCGATGAAAACTTGCAAAAGATTATAGATTTGTCAGAATATGCTCCATTACACAACAAAATAGAAGCTTATTACATTGATGTTTTTAAGAAATTGGTTCCTAGGGCAATTCAAGTAGCTGTTTTTGATACCTCATTCTTCGTTGATATTCCTGCAATGAATTATCTTTACAGTATCGATATGGATGACTATAAGAAGTATCATGCCCGTCGTTATGGTGCTCATGGAACTAGTCACCGTTATATCGCTCAACGTTTGGATAAAATTGTCGATGGTGGTATTCAGGATAAAAATGCTATCATCCTCCATCTAGGTAGTGGTGCTTCTATTAGTGCTATCAAACATGGTAAAGCTTTTGATATTTCGATGGGCTTTACACCACTGGCTGGTATCATGATGAGTTCTAGAAGTGGTGACATTGATTTCTCAATTTTGCCATACTTGATGAGAAAACTAGGTTTGACTGACATCAATGATATGATCGATATCTTGAATCACAAGTCAGGTTTGCTTGGTATCTCTGGTATTTCACCAGATATGCGTGATATTGAAGCTAATGAAGATACTAATCAACGTGCTAAATTAGCTTTGGAAATGTATCGTAATCGAATTTTGAAGTTTGTCGGTTCTTATATTGCTGAAATGGGTGGAGTAGACGTGATAGCCTTTACCGCTGGAGTCGGTGAAAATTCTAGTGAAGTTCGTGAAGATATTATGAGTGGTTTAGAATTTATGGGCTTGAAGATCGATGATGAGAACAATCATGTTAGAGGTAAAGAAATCAAAATCACCACTGATGATTCCAAGATTGCTGCTTATACGATCCCAACAAATGAAGAATTAATGATTGCACAAGATACATATGACTTTGCTAAATTGTTGGATGGATTTAAAGCTTAAAAATAACGCCTAAAATAAAGGTAACTGTTTGTGTCAAAGTTATCAGCAAGAGATTTTTGATAATCAAAGGGAAAGTCTTCTTTTTGATAGGATTATTGCTGAAAGCTTTGGCATTTTTATATACTATCGGAATAATTAAGAAAGTTAAGAGCATTAATTTTGGTAATAATCCGAGTAAAACAGAACAGAATAATGCTAAGTAACCTAGGACATAGAGCCATTTTAGAATGAAAATTGAATTGTTTTTGCCAAGATAATAGACCAGAGTTTTTCTGCCTAATCCGATATCTTCTTTTTGGTCGGCAATGTTGTTAGCCAATAAAAGATTAGAAATAGCAAAGACGGTCAAAAGTGAAGATAGCAAAGCATCACCGTAGAATTTAAAGTTTAAATCTACGAGTGGATTGTTGACGACGTTAATATAGATAGCAATCAAGTAAATTACATATCCCATCGTAAAACCAGAGAAGAATTCTCCTAAAGGTCCACGATTAATAGGAAAAGGTCCGCCAGCGTAACAGAAGCCGACTGCGAATGAAAATAGTCCTAAGTAAAGTAAGGGCAATCCAGTCCGGTAAACGATGAAGAGGCCAATGATAGCCGCTATAACGGTGAAAGAAAAATCAAGCCAACCGACTAAATGGATGTTTAGATTATGAACACCAATGACATTAGTCTTTTGACGGAAGTCGTCACCAGTGGCATTTTTGTAATCCCAGTAATTGTCATTGATATCGACGGCCATATTGAATAAGAACATAGCAATGAAAAATAAGACCAAATCAAGAGCGTTAATTGAGTGCCAGTGATAATATGAATACAACGTCCCCATCAGAAATGGGAAGACGCTAGCCGTTTTGGCTTTGATTTCAACTAGTTCGAAAAAAACAGATGGTTTCAACAGAATCAGTCCTTTGGATTTGATAGGTTCTATTATAGAATTATTTTAGATTACAACAAAGTAATACAGGGGTATGAGAAATTATATGGCGAACTCAATTTGGAAAAGTTACCCTAAATTAGGGGAAAAATTGGATCTAACGACTGATTTTATTCACCAAGAAGTTAAGATTCAAAATCTAGATATTAGTAAAATGATTGTCGATTTAACCTCAGGCGGGAAGATGTTACGTCCGGCATTTTTCTTGCTGTTCAGTGATTTTGGCACTACTAAGAAAACGACGCAAGAGTTGATTCCTTTAGCGGCATCAATAGAAATCTTGCACGTAGCAACTTTGATTCACGATGATGTGATCGATGATTCGCCGTTGCGCCGTAGTCGTCCTACAATTCACACTAAGTACGGACGGAGAAATGCAATTTACGCTGGAGATTATTTATTTACACTTTATTTTGAATTAATTTCAAAAAACTTGCAGCACAACACAGATATTTTGTTGAATGCCCTGAGTATGAAGAAGATTCTGGTCGGAGAGTTGGATCAAATGTTGATCAACTTTAATGTTGAGGCCACTACCGATATGTATTTTAAAGAAATTTCAGGAAAAACAGCTGAATTATTCAGTCTCAGTGCCAAAATGGGAGCCATTTTTAGTAATAGTAGTCAGGAAATCGTTGAACGTTGTCAAAATATCGGTCATGATATCGGTATGGCTTTTCAAATTATTGATGACATATTGGATTTCAGTTCGACTTCTCAAACTGGAAAACCAGTTCATGAAGATTTGAAAAATGGTGTCTATTCGTTACCTTATATTTTGGGATTAGAAGCTAAGAATCAAAAATTGATTACCATTTTATCGAAGAATCATTTAGACGATGCAGATGACCGAATGGCGATGCAAATAGTATTAGATGATGGTTATTTAGACCAAGCTAAGCAGATTGCTCGTAAGTTTACAGATCGAGCTGTTGTAGAAATTGAAAAATTACCAAAGAATCATAATCAAGTTATTTTAAAAAATGTCGTCAAAAAATTAATTAATCGAATCAAATAAAAAGGATATGCCGCTTGGCATATCCTTTTTATTGTATCGTTATAACGTTTATAATCCTTGATCCATTTGATAGAGCTCCTTGAAATGTTCATTTGATTGATAAAGGTCTTTAGGTGCACCTTGCATTTCAATTTCTTCACTGTTCATGAAAACTACTTTGTCAACGTGATTAACTCCTTGTAAGTGATGAGTTACCCAAATGATAGTTTTGTCTTTCAAGACGGAGAAGAAGGTCTCTAATAAATCATTTTCTGTGATAGGGTCAAGTCCAACCGTAGGTTCATCTAGTAAAACGATGGGAGCATCTTGCAATAGGATTCTAGCTAAAGCAATTCTTTCTTGTTCACCACCAGAGAATCTGGAGCCATTTTCACCAACTAAGGTGTTATATTTGTCAGGCAATGATTCCACTAGATCTTTTAAACCAACACGTTCTAAGGCTTGCTTGACTTCAATGTCAGATTTCCCTTCATTTCCCAATCTAACATTGTTCATCAAAGTAGTATTGAAAAGAAATGGTTTTTGATTCAATACGGAAAAGAGTTTTTGACGATGTTCTTGAATTTGAGCAATATCATAATCGTTGATTTTAATTTCTCCAGCAGTCGGAGTAAGATCTCCTAAAATCAATTGCAAAATAGTTGTTTTACCAATACCACTAGGACCCAATAAAGCTAACTTTTCTCCTTTATGAATAGTTTGCGAGAAATTCTTAATTAAAATTGGTGAGTCAGTATCGTATTCAAAAGATACGTTGTTTAAAGTTAAACTCTCAAAATCGTTTGGCGCTAAATCAACTTGTGTAGGTAAATCGTTTTTTACAGGTTGAATAGTGTTTAAACGTTGAATTGAATCCTTATAAAGTGGCCATTCTTCAAATCCTTGACTAACAGGGATGATGGCATCTGAAAGTGGAAAGATGGCTAAAACTACCGCAGAAACGAAGTTAGCTTGTTCTTGACCATTAGTCATAGTTAAATTAGTAAAAATCAAAAAGCAAATTGCCAAGGCGGCGAAAATTAATTGTAAGCCAAAATCACGATTGCGACGGAAGGCTTTTGATTTTAATTTTGATTGGTCGAGATTATGGATGTTTTCTGAAGTTAAATTATTAAAATCATCTTTACGGCCAGAAATAACCCAATCGTCGACACCTAAAATATTATCGGTCAATTGAATATAGAGATCACTTTTGACCTCTTTTTGATAGGCTCGACGAGCACTTTCAATGGAGACTGAAAATAGTGGTACTAAAAAGACTTCAATGAAGAGCAATAAGAAGACAAAGAATCCAAAGGCTGGATTGAAGATTCCTAAAGCAAGAGAGCCGATGATGGTCAATAAATAGCCAATAACGGCTGGAAAAATAGTTCTTAAGTAAAGGTTTTGTAGGTGAGAGATATCTTCTGATAGCAAGCCCATGATATCCCCAGTTTTGTGATGTTCATTGAAAAATGAGGCGTCGCTTTCTAGTGTTTTGTACAAACGAGTTCTCAAGTCAGATGTAACGCGTAAAACCCAGTTGTGACTCTTTAGTCGTTCAACGTATTTGAAGACTGGACGACCGATACCAAAAGCTCTCGTCAAAAGAATGGGAACGTAAATCAAGAGAATGTTGACTGGATGCGTAGCGGCTTTATCAATTGTATAACCAGAAGTAAACATCAAAGCTCCAGCACAAAATGATGTTAATAAACCTAGTGTCAAGGCAGTGATCAACAAGCCCTTATATTGTTTGATATATGGTTTGACCCAAGTATCATGCTTGAATGTTTTGAAGAAATTCATAGTTGATCACCCCGCATATTCTTGATTAATTTTGTGAAAGCACCGTTATGGTTTTGAAGCTGTTCAGGCGTACCTTGTTCAACAATAGTGCCATTATCCATAACGATGACATAATCCATTTCTTTGATCCAGTGCAATCTATGGGTCGCGAAGATAACTAAATGATTTTGAAATAGTTTTTCCATTGGTTTCTTCAAAGCGTACTCAGTTTCGATATCCAGATGAGCTGTTGGTTCATCAAAAATCAAGACGTGACGGTCATCAGCTAAGAAAGCCCGAGCTAACATGATACGCTGTTGCTGACCACCAGAGATTCCACGACCACCTTCACCGATTTTTGTTTGATATCCGTCAGTTAAAGTATCGATGAAATCTTGTAAGCCAGCTTGTTTGGCAGCAATTTTAATTTCCTCTAATGAGGCTTTAGGACGATAAAAGGCGATGTTTTCAGCAATCGAACCAGCAAATAAATAAGGTGACTGTGGTAAGAAAGTAAGTTTCTTTTGCCAATTTTCCTGTTTAAAGTTAGGGACTTTTTGTTGATTGATTTGAATATCGGCCTTATCAGGAACTAGGAAGCCACCAATTGTTCTAATCAGGGTTGTTTTACCAGAACCAGATTTACCGATAACACCGATTTTTTGATAGCCTTGCAATTTTAAGTCATTGATATCGAGACTGACTGCATCATCACCGACGCCTTGATAAGTAAATTGTAAGTTATTGATCGTAACGGCGGAGTCTTTATCCCAAGTGAAATCCTTTAGTTGATTGGCTTCTTTAGTGTCTGGACGTTCTAAAATTTCAAAAATGGAATTCAAAGCATTCTTACCATTTAAGGTAGCGTGATAGTCGTTAGAGAAATCTCTCAAAGGTAAAAAGTACTCTGGAGCCAAAATTAAAGTAACTAAGGCAGGGAAGAGTGGAAAACTGTTGTTAATGAGCCCTAAACCTAGGAAGACGGCCAAAATTGCGATTCCTAATGTGGTTAGCCAATCGAGTGCAAAAGTCGATAAGATGGCAATTCTGAGCGTATTCATTGTTCTTCTACGATACTCATCACTGACGGTATAGATATTTTTAGCATAGCGCTTACTTAGACCTAACATTTTTAATGTTGGTAGGCCACGTAAGGCATCTAAGAAGTGATTAGAAAGAATCGTATATTGCTTGTATTGGGCATCCGCCTTAGCTTGAGCAGCAAGACCTAAGATGATCATAAATAAAATAACTAGTGGCACAATAATGGTCAAAGTTATTCCAGAAGCGATATTTTGTGTGTAAATGTAAATCAATAACACTGGTGGAATAATCGACATGTTCATCAATTTAGTGAAAATCAATTTGAAATAGTTTTCGACTAAGTCGATGCCGTCTAGAGAAGAAGTGACCAAATTACCGGTTCCTTCTTCAGAAATCATCTCAGGACCAGCATTGTAGACTTTGTCTAATAAACGTCCACGAATATCTTCAGACGTTTTACTGGCAAATTTTTCGACGATTTTAGTATTAATTAGATTGAATAAATGTCGTAAGACAAAAGAAGCTGCAAATAAAAGCATCGGATTGATGATGGCTTGCAGTGGTTTTTGTTCCCACGAATTTACGAGTGCTTCTGCTAAATACTTACCTTGGAATAAAACAACAAATGCTTGCAAGAGAGTTAATCCTGCAAGCATTAGAAGAAGTTTTTTTGTTCCAGGTAAGCGAAATAAACGCTTATCTATCATTAGTATTTCACCGTATTCTCTCTTGGATTTATTCTCTTTGTGAATAGAGAGTATGACCAAATGAAGTAAATGGCTACAATTGGTACCAAGATACATGCGACAATCGTCATAATCGTCAAAGTATATGGTGAATTAGCAGCATCTTTGATCAAAATACTGTGTGCTGGGTTAGTAGCAATCATAACACGTGGAAATAGTCCGTTGAACAATAAAACGATGACCATACTTAGTGCTAAACCACTACCAGCAAAGCTCCATCCCTCTCTGTTCTTTAGGACTCCATAGTAACCTAATAAGGAGAACAAAACAATCAGCAGAGTAATGATGAGAGATGAGAAGAATCTCTTAGTAAAGAAGTCAGTTTGCAAGAATACTAAAACGGCAAAGACTACTTCACCAAGGAACAAAATTGGATAAAGGATTTGATTCAATTTGCGAGCACGATCACGCATTGGTCCTTCAATTCTTAAGCGAATAAAGTTCAAACCATGGACTAGTGAAAGTAAAACTCCGGCAACTCCTCCGACGATTGATAGTAAGTTAACAACATCAAAGAAAGCAGGGAAAGCATTACCTGAAGCATCCATTGGTACGCCTTGAACCATACTCAACAAAATCATACAAAGGAAGAATGGTGGGATGATACTACCGGCAAAAAATGCCCACATCCAAAGATTCTTACCTGTTCTAGTTTCAGCATGTTTGTGGAATTCAAAGGAAACTCCACGAAGAATTAAGCCAACTAAAACTAACAAGAACAAAATGTAATAACCAGAGAACAATGATGCATACCACATTGGTAAGGAAGCAAACATTGCACCACCGGCTGTAACGAGCCATGTTTCATTACCGTCCCAGTGAGGGCCGATTGTTGACATAATGGCAGTTCTTTCTGCATCGTCTTTAGCAAGAAATCTGGTTGCCATTCCGACACCAAAGTCGAAACCTTCAAGAAATAGGAAGATGGCAAAAAGAAGTCCAATTAGAATAAACCACAATGTACTGAGTGTCATTGTCCGAAGGCCTCCTTTGCAAATGGATCGACGTTTTGTTTGGAGTCAGCCTCTTCAAAGTATGGACCGTGATGAAGTGTTTGTCTGCAGTACCAAACCATAACGCCACCCAATAGAGTAAAGAGCAAGAAGTAAATAATATTACTGAATAGTAGACTAGCAACTGTTGAAGTAGGTGAAACAGCTTGAGCAATTGTAAATAGTCCGTAAACGATCCAAGGATAGCGACCAAATTCAGTAATGAACCAACCGGCAGAATTACCAATAAATGGAAGCCAAATACTGATACCTAAAACCACTAACATCCACTTGTGACTTTCGATGGTATCTTTCTTCTTTCTAGAGAAGATTAAGCCAACTAGAGCAATCAACATAACCAAAGCGTCAATTCCAGTCATTACTCTAAAGCTCCAGAATAAAGTCTTAGGTGGAACGTAGTAATTCATATCTTTTCCGAATTTCTTATCATATGTAGCGTGTAATTCCTTGTTAATGGTATTCATACCCTTAACTGAACCGCTAAGTTTGTGATATGCCAAAATACTTAGAACACCAGGAACTTCAATCTTACCGCTGGCCTTGTGATCCTTAGCATCAATTAATTCAACAATCGTCCAAGGAGCAGGGTCTTTAGTATCTTCGTAGATACCTTCGGTTGCAGCAAATTTCATTGGTTGATCTTTGATAATTTGTTGTGTTTGCAAATCTCCGGCACCAGCTGAAGCAATGGCGAAAATCAAACTTGCCCAAAGTCCGAAACGTAGGGAAGTTTTGAAGAAGTGATTCTCGTTTTTCTTTTTACGTAACAATCCCCAAGCACTCATACCAGCAATAACTACGGCGGCAGTCATGAAGGCAGCCAAGATAACGTGTGGGAAGACCTTCCATAATTGAGGATTAGCGACAACGGCGCCAAAGTCAGTCAATTGAATTCTTCCAGTTGTATTGTTGATTTTGAAACCTGTAGGATGTTGCATGAAACTATTGGCAGCTAAAATCCAAATAGCGGAAAGCATTGTACCAATTGAAGTCATCCAAATCATAAAGGCATGGACACCTGGTTTGAAACGATCCCAAGTGAACATCCAAATCCCGATAAAGACGGATTCAATGAAGAATGCTAATAAAGCTTCAATAGCAAGTGGAGCACCGAATACATCACCCATGAAACGTGAGTATTCAGACCAATTCATACCGAATTGGAATTCTTGAATAATACCTGTAACGATACCAACGGCAAAACTCAAAAGGAAAATTTTTCCCCAGAATTTAGCCATATCTAGGTAAACTTTGTCTTTTTTAACGGCATAGATAGTTTCCATGATAGCGACTAAAAATCCCATTCCAATTGAAAAAGGAACGAAGAAGAAATGGAAGACGGTCGTCATTGCAAATTGGAAACGTGCCAAAGAGACAATACTTAAACCAACACCAAGCATGGTCAATAACCTCCTTAAAAACATAAATTTAAACCCAATATATGAATTTATCATATGATTAATTACTTGCTTAATCAATAAATTTGACTTAAAAAAGCGGTCACAAGCTTGATATAACTGAATTGCATAAGATTTCACAAAATAAAAAATATTATGAATAACAATTAATTAATCATCAATACATAAAATGATAATTCTATATTACCTATACCTAAAATATACCGCTTTCAGAATTGTCTGCCTGTCAGATTTGAAAAAGAAAATTTACAAAAGGTAAGTGGTATCTTTAATCTAGGAATAAACTAATTATAACGCCGTTATAGTCATAAAAATAAGCAATTAGAAAGGGATTGGATGGTTAATTTACCCTGGATCTAATATAAATAAACTAAGCGATGTGAAAGTGAGCGATAAAAAATGGAATTGAATCAGGTTTTGAGAAAGAAACGTCAAGAATATCATTTGACGCAAGAACAGTTGGCAGAGAGATTGTACGTTTCATCAAAAACTGTCTCTAATTGGGAGACTGGTAAGACTTTCCCCGATATCAATAGTCTGATTCGTTTATCAAAGCTCTATCACATTTCTTTAGATAATTTATTAGTGGAGGGATCTGATATTGTGAGAGATATTGATAGAAAAACGCGCTTGATGACTTTGAAAAGGTACATGTGGCTGCCTAGTATTTTAAATTTGATTTTGATATTGATTGTTTCGCAGCAGAAATTTTTAGGACGACTATCGACAGTTAGTACAGTTTTGATTTTGATAAGTATTGCCTTGAATTCGGGAATATTGATTTATTTCAATCGAGAAGTTAAACAAGAAGAACAGACGGCCGAGGTTTCAATCCGACCTAATAAACAAGTGCAAGGATTTTTACTATTCGTTGTCCTGTTTGTTGGTTCGATGATAGTAGGATATTTGTTGAAAAAATAAAAGGACAAACGCATTCGCGTTTGTCCTTTTTGAGCTTTAATGTCTACTGCTACGACTTCTAGTACCAAGATTATTGTTTTGTTGTGGCACACCTAAACGAGGATTGCCATTGTTTGGATTGAGTTGTTGATTATTTTGATTACCAAAGTTTGGCTGATTCATATTTTGATTCTGGTTGTTAGGTGCGTAATTTTGGTTTTGACCGTAGTTTTGATTATTGTAATTTGAATTTGGATTATATGACTGATTGTTGAATTGCCCTTGATTGCCGTTGCCAAATTGATTATTTGGTTGTTGGTAATTGCCACGAGGGTTAGGGCGATTCATATTATTATTCATATTCATATTGCCGTTCATGTTGTTATTATTACCATTCATTGGCTGATTGAATTGTTGATTATTATAGCCACCATTTTGGTTATTGAATTGGTTTGAACGGTTATTGTTGTAATTCCCATTATTAGGGAATTGTTGTTGATTCATATTATTTGGAACTTGGTTAGGATTGAACTGTTGATTGTATCCTTGATTATTGTTACCAAATTGATTTTGGTTATTATTTTGATAAGGATTATAACCGTAGTTTGCTTGATTAAAATTGTTAGGTTGATTAAATTGCCCATTTGGTTGATTTTGATTATAAAATTGACCAAAGTTTTGGTTTTGATTGTCGAACTGGTTTTGATTATTGTCCGGTTCGTCTTCAGGTTCCTCATCAGAAATTGGATGAATTATCATGTCAACGATGACGATAATCAAGTCAATTGCACCAATGATGATACCAACCCAAGCCCAAATCTTTAAGAAACCAGCTCCAGGCATGTTGGCGTTAAATAAGCCCATCAAACCACCGAGGATTAGGATGACAAATCCGACAATATCAGGAACGATACTGTATGTTCGGTTGGTCAAAATATAAATTGCGGCTGAAATGATGTAAGTGATTGCCATCAAAATTCCGGCAGCACCACCGATAGCCCCAGTACCGACTAAAGCGGCGATGAAGCCTTCAAATCCAGCTTTGATCATTAATACAATTGATAGTATAAGCAATAAAATCCCGGCAGAAATTTTTGTTATTCTTACCATAGTTAACCTCCAATTTTACTTACCAATACTATTGTATATCATCCTTTACAAAATGGTTAATAGGTCCATATTTATGTCCTACAGCGATTTCATGTTTAATAGCATTATAAGTAAATGTTTTTGCAGTCTTAATGGCATCTTCCATACTTTGACCCTTTGCTAATTCAGCCACGATACATGATGACAAGGTATCACCAGTACCATTGATGTGTTCTGTTTTGACATAAGGTTCAGAGATCCAGAATGATTGGCCATCTTCTAGTAGAACATAATCTTCAACTTCATCAATCGAGTCGTCGCTATGTTCACCCTTTATCATAATATTTTTTGGACCTAATTTGCGTAATTTATGCGCAGCCTTAATAATTTCTTCTTTATTTTCTAATTCAAGACCAGATAACTTCTTAGCTTCGTAGAAATTTGGTGTAATTAAATCAGCTAATGGGAATAATTCGTCAATTAAAGTTTGGTAAGCTTCTGTTTCCAAAAGCATTGCCCCATGCTTAGTGATGATAACTGGATCTAAGACGAAATATCCAAAAGGTTTATCCTTGATAGCTTCAGTAACTGTGTGAATAATTTCTGAATCAGACAACATACCAGTTTTAAAAGCTGAAACTTTGAAATCATCTTTGATATCTTTGATTTGATTTTCAATAAAACTAACTGGCATATTTACACTGTCGTGAATTCCATATGAATTTCCAGCAACAGCAGCAGTGAGAACAGACATTCCGTAAACACCACGAGCCATAAATGTTTTGAGATCTGCTTGAGCGCCGGCACTTCCATCAGAGTCAGAACCTGCGATAGTTAAAACTTGTGTAAATTCATTCAATATAGTCACCCACCTAATTATTGTTAATCCCTATCTTAACAGGAAAGGTGAAAAAAGTGGTCGATTTTTATCATAATTTACTTGACCTTCACGTAACGTCAACCGATAAAATTCAATTTGTTAGGAGAGATATTTATGAAATATACAATTAAAAAGTTAGCTGAAATGACCGGTATTACAACACGTACCTTGCGATATTACGATGATATAAATTTGTTGAAACCGAGTGAAGTTAATGAAAATAATTACCGAATTTATGATGAAAAAAATGTAAATAAATTGCAGCAAATTTTATTTTATCGGTCGCTGAACTTTCCGTTGCAGGAGATTAAGAAGATTATGGATGATCCAAATTTTTCGAGAATAGATGCCTTGAAACAGCAACAACAGTTGTTATTACAAGAACAAGAAAAGATAAAAACTCTGCTAACAAATATTGATTTGACTATCAAAGATTATCAAGGAGAGATTGAAATGACAGATACAGAAAAATTTGCCGCTTTTAAAAAGACAAAAATTTCAGAAAATGAAACTAAATATGGCGCTGAAATTCGTCAAAAATACGGTTCAAAAACGATTGAGCAATCCAATCAAAAATATTCCAAATTGAGCGAGGTAGAGTTCCAACAAATGCAGGCCGTAGAAAAGACCTTGATTGAAGATTTAGTGGCCTTGAAAAAGAAACCAGATTTGGATTCACAGTTAGCTCAAAAAATTTATCAAGAACATAAGCAATGGCTTGAATACACTTGGCCTAGTTATACCAAAGAAGCACATCGAGGTTTGGTTGATATGTATATCAGTGATGCTAGATTTGGAGATTACTACAATCAAAAGGCCCAAACGCCAGTTGTCCAATTATTGCATGATGTAGTTTACGAATATACTAAGTGAAATTAGTCGTTATAACGATATAAAAAAGCGATGCAGTCTATTGTAAGACCGCATCGCTTTTTTCGACTAAATCTTTGTAGAAGTTAGCCATAGTTAGTTTGTAATATGGATAGATCCAGATGAAACCAACGCCTAATGTTAAGAAGCCAAGTAGCCACCAACCGATAAAACTAAGTTGAAGGACGAAGTAACGCCATTTATTACCGACCATTAATTGGCGACTTTTGGTGATGTAGTCAGTTAGTTTGTAGTTATTAGCAAGACCACGGTCATTCAAATCTTTGTAAACGAAGTAAGTTTGTGAATAAGCCATATATTTAATAATCCCGGGAATGACTAATAGGATGGTCCAAAGCGTCAAGAAGATATAGGAAATGATATAAATTAGCATTAGTTTCCACCAATCGGGACTTCTGAAATAAGTAAAGTTACTTTTGATTGGAGCAAAGTCTAGTTTTGGATCTTCCAACCAATCTAATCCTCTAAAACTGGCAGATAAAGTAATCACTAGAAAAATTAAACTAACCACTAAACTGATAATTCCAGAATTGGCAGTCATTCTAACCAGTTGGTCAAAATTCACCGTTGCAGTATCGTAATTAATTTTGATTTTTTCATTGAAATTGCTGTACTCATTAGTAAACCAAAAGACTATGGATGGAATTAAAAATAGTAAGACACCCTTAGACCAGTTTCCCTTGAGTAGTGATTTAACTTCGGATTTTAACTGAAATCTTGTTCGATATGTCTTCATAAAGAACCCCCCCTCTATTTGAAGATATTTGAATTACTCTTTATTATAAATAAAGACCATAATTACGTCTATTTTGCTGTAAGATATAATGAATAAAAGAAGTTCTTTATAAAGGAGTCGATCGCATGATTGGATTTATTGGTGCTGGAAGTATTGGTGGAGCCGTTATAACGGGTTTGATCAAAAATGGTTTTGATGAAGATAAGATTGTCGTAAAGGGTGGACGTTCTAATCGAACAAAGCTTTTATGTGACCAACTTGGTTTTCAAATGGTTAAGAAGGTAAAACAGTTAGCTGATGCGGACGTGATTTTCATTGCCGTCGGTGCAACTGCGTTGGATAATGTTTTGAGTGAACTAAAAGAAATCGTTACTGGCAAATTAGTCGTTGCCTTTACTGGTAGTGCATCAGTGACTCATTTGAAACAAGCTTTAGGTAGTGATGCTAAGGTTGCCCATGCCATTCCTAATACACCAGTTAAAGTTGGCGCTGGTTTTACAGGAATTACTTATTCAAGTGACTTTACTGATGATGATAAGAAGAAAGTTGCTTCAATTATGGGCTACACGGGACAACTTGTTGAAGTGCCCGAAGATCAACTAGGAATTCTAGGAACAGTAGCCGGTTGTTCACCAGCTTTCTTGGATGTCTTTATTGAAGCTTTGAGCGATGCAGGTGTAAAACACGGCTTGAATCGTCAACTTTCTTATGATGCTGCTATTGGTATGGCTATCGGAGCCGCTAAGTTAGCTAAGCAATCAGAATTGAATGTTTCTGCCTTGAAAGACGAAGTAACTTCTCCAGGTGGTTCAACTATTCGTGGAGTGGCTGCCTTAGAAGAACATGGCTTCAGAAACGCCGTTATCAAGGCTGTCGATGCTGCTGAAAATGAATAAATTCTAGAAATAAAATCAGACATTTTGTTTGGTTTTATTTTTTTTGTTCTTTCCCCGATAATCGAGTAAACTTAAGAAAATATAATTATTTGGGGGAGAGTATTTTGCAAAGAAGAAAGGCTTATAAGACAGCAATCTTGGGCATATTGATTGCTATCATCTTAGTTCAGTCGATGGTTCCAATGTTGGGGTACATTCCGACCGGATTCGTCAATATTACGATTATTCATATCACTGTTATCGTAGCAGCGATTGTGTTAGGACCAAAGGATGGTGCGATTGTCGGTTTAGTGTGGGGCATTGGAACGATAATTCGAGCATTCACTAGTCCAACATCAATCATTGATACAACGGTCTTTACTAATCCAGTCGTAGCGGTTTTACCTAGAATCGCCGTTGGATTGTTGGCTGGCTGGATTTATTTATGGTTCAGAAATCATACTCAGAAAAAAGTTCTGGGAATGGCAATAGCTTCAGCAGTCGGATCATTGACTAACACGGTATTAGTATTGGGACTAATGCGTGTTATGTATGCCAGTACTATGGCACAGGCTTATGCGACACAAACAGATTTGTTGAATAAATTGTTATTAGTTATTGTGGGAACAAATGGGGTTCCAGAGATGATTGTGGCGATTATTTTAGCACCAGCCATTTCGACAGCAATTTTGAAGACGAACAAGTTCTTAGACAATTAAGTTAATTTGTTGTAAAAAGTTAAAAATACCAGCATGTTTTCTGAAAATTAGGTATGCTAGTAGCAGGAGTGTGAATTATGCAAAAAACATTAATCATTAATGCCGGTAGTTCATCATTAAAGTGGAAATTATTTGAAATGCCATCCGAAGTGATTTTAGCTAGTGGCTTAGTAGAACGAATTAGTATGCCAGGATCAATTTTTACGATTAAATACGGTGACCATCAAAAATTTGAAAAGACAGTCGATAATTTGAGTCAAGAAGCTGCCGCTAAGATGGTTTTTGACGAAATGCAAAATCTGAAAATTATCAATGAACTTTCAGAAATTACTGCAGTAGCTCATCGTGTCGTAGCGGGTGGACAAGTCTTCAAGTCTGCTGTAGAAGTAACACCTGAAGTATTGAAGAAGATCAAAGAACTTAGCAATTTCGCACCATTGCACAATCCCATGGAAGCTAAAGGGATTGAAACAATGGCTAAGACTTTGCCTAACGTTGTGCAATATGCAGTCTTTGATAGTAAATTCTTTACTGATTTGCCAGAAAAGAATGCGATTTATAGCTTGCCATATGAATTGACACAAAAATACCAAATCCGTCGTTATGGCGAACATGGTATTTCACATACTTATTTAACTAAACGTGCTGCAGAATTGTTGAATAAGCCTAAAAGTGAACTAGATTTAGTAACAATGCACCTAGGTAGTGGAGCATCACTCGCTGCAGTTAAAAACGGTAAGGCTTTTGATACATCAATGGGCTTCACGCCACTAACTGGTGTCACAATGGGAACTCGTGCCGGTGATTTGGATCCAGCCTTAGTACCTTATTTGATGCAAGAATTAAAAGCTGACGATCCAAATGAGATTATGATGATGTTGAATCAAAAATCTGGTTTACTCGGAATTTCAGGAATCTCACCAGATATGCGTGAAATTAAGGCTAAGGAACAAACTGATCCACGTGCTAAATTAGCGGTAGATGTTTTTATTAATCGTATTGTTAAATATGCAGGAAGTTTCTTAACAGAATTAAATGGGGCTGATGCTTTAGTATTTGCTGGTGGAATTGGTGAACATAATGATGATTTGCGTCAAGAAATCATTGATGAGTTAGCTATTTTCAATGTGAAGTTGGATAAGGATTTGAATAAAGCTGGTCATGAAGGCTTGATCAGTAGTCCTGATTCAGCTATTAAAGTTTTGTTGATTCCAACTGATGAAGAACTAGAAATGGTTCGTCAAGTCGCAGAATTGTAAAAAAAAACACAACTCAATGTTGTGTTTTTTTTACTTACTAGTTTCAGCTAAGCGTTTCTTGTGAGCTGCAATAATCTTGTCAGCAATAGCACGAGCAACGTTTTCATTCTTCAAAATAGGACCATGAGAATAACTACCTATAACGTTCTTATAACGCATACCTTCTTGTTTGTCATCAGGGTTGTTACCGTAGCCTTCAACCATTTGACCAAATGGTTTTAACTTACTCTTGTCGTCAAAATAAGTTCGACCACTGTGGTTTTCGAAAGCTTTAACAGTGCCCCATTCAGTCTTGTATTCAGTATCGCCAATCATACGACTATCAGCTTTAAAGACAGTATGGAAAGGCAAAATATCAAGACAAGGGATAGTTTTGCCACTGCTAGTTTCATAATATTTACCTAGGAATTGATAGCCACCACAGATACAGAGCATGGGATTGTCGTCATCGATGTATTCCTTGATAGTTTCACGATGTCTCTTAAGATCAGTTGAAACGACAGATTGTTCAAAATCTTGGCCACCACCGAAGAAGAGAAAATCATAATCAAAGGCGTTAAATTTCATACCGAGGCTGATATTGTCAACTTGAGTGTCGTAGCCTTTTTCTTTGAGAAGAAAGCTAAGAATTTTAACATCACCGCTATCTCCATAGGTGTTCATTAAATCTTCGTATAAATAAGCAATTTTAATAGGTTCAGACATAATTTATCTCCAAATAGTATGAATATTGTAATATTAATAAATGAGGTGATTGAATTGACAAAAGAAATCAATAAAAAGATTTTAGCAGATTTTAATGAGAACTTAAATCAAGATGCAACTAATAATGTGCTTAAAAACGCTGTAGCGCAAGTAGGGATTTATCAAGCTAGTGAAAATCCTAACGCCAAGACGTTATTAAATCCATCATTTAACGTTACAGTTGATACCGGAAAAGTATCTAATCAAAAGCATTCTGGTCGTTGTTGGCTATTCGCAGCCTTGAATACCTTGAGAACAGAATTTGCTCAAAAGAATAATTTAAAAGACTTTGAATTGTCACAGAACTATCTTTCATTTTATGATCGTCTAGAAAAGGCTAATTATTTCTATCAAAACATTTTAGAAACAGCTGATTTACCTGTAGATGATCGAAAAGTTAATACATTGTTCAGTTCCCCTAGTGGCGATGGTGGTTACTGGGTTTATGCTGCTAATTTGATTCAAAAATACGGTGTGGTTCCTAACTACGTAATGCCAGAAACTCAAGCTTCTGATAATACGACTGAATTCAACGCTGTTTTGAATAAAATGTTGCGCAAGAATGGTATCGAATTGCGTCAAATGGTTCAAGATAAGACAGATCAAAGTAAAATTGATCAACGTGTTGAAGAGATGCTTTCTGAAGTTTATAAAGTTTGTGTTTACTCATTTGGGATGCCACCAAAGGAATTTGAGTTGTCACTCCATACGGATAATGACAAGTTGATTGAAGAGACGAGTATCACACCAAAAGATTTCTTAAAGCGTTACTTTACGATGAATTTGGATGACTACGTTATTGTAGAAAATTCACCACAGAAGAGTAAGAAATATCATCAAGCTTACACGATTGCTGAATCTGGTAACATCGTTGGCGGTCGTATTGATAAATTCTTGAATTTGCCAATTGAACGCTTGGAAGAATTAACGATTGAACAATTAAAGGGTAATGATCCCGTTTGGTTTGGAAATGACGTTTCTGAAGAATCCGATCGTAAAAAGGGTTATTTGTTAGGTGATTTATATCAATACGATAAATTGTTCAATATCGACTCCGAAATTGAAAAGGGACTTCGTTTGGATTATAAACAAGCTCAAGTTTCACACGCTATGACCATTACTGGGGTCAACTTAGTTAACGGACAAGCTAATCGCTACAAAGTTGAAAATTCTTGGGGTAGTGACAATGGTGAAAATGGCTACTACATGATGGACAAGAAGTGGTTTGAAGATTATGTCTACGAAGTAATTATCAATAAGAAATATTTAATAGCCACTGAATTATCCGAATACAATCAAGATCCTATTGAATTACCAGCTTGGGATTCTTTAGCCTAAAATAAAAGACCGATTAACTTCTTATAAGCTAATAGGTCTTTTTTTAAGGCATTGAAGGCTTGCCATAAAGGTAACCTTGTTGAATCTCAATGCCGTATTTTTTAGCGAGAATTTGGTCTGTGTGGTCCTCTACGCCTTCTAATACCATATCTAAACAGTACTTTCTAGCTTGACGGACCCAAAAAGATAGGTATTCAGGAATTTTGTCAGCATTACCACTCATGCGAAGATTTTGCATCGCAAACTTAATTCGATCGACGTAGGGCAATGAATGTTTAATATTATCAAAAGTATTAGAGCCCGTTCCGACATCGTCAATGACTAAAGCAATATCATATTGATGCAATATCAAGCTGTATTCTTTTACCTTGACTAATGGCATAGCATCAGTGAATTCAATCGTTAAAGAAACTGGGTCGATTCGCTTTTTTAAAGCAATAATTGCTCCCAGAGTAAGTGGATCATTAGCTTGTTCCTTATTCAAATTAAATGATAAGGATCTGTGCTTATTGTTTTGTTTAGCTAAAATATGTGCAGTCTTCTCAACTAAGCAGACTTGTTTTTCAATTGAAAGTTCTGTGAAATCTTCTGGTAAATGCCAATTGCCATTGTCTTCTTTACGTAAAAGGACTTCATATCCAACAAGGGTATCTGTACTCTTATTAACTTGTGGTTGAACAAAAAAACTATACTTCGTAGGCATTTTCCCTCCCATCCTAAAATTCTCTTGTACTTTGAGTATTTTATTCCATTTTTTAATTTATAGCAATTAAACGGGCTATTAATATAGGAATAATAAATATTCCTATAAGAATAATGTAGCAACGTTACAAAAATAGTTTACTCGTAGAAATCTCTGATGAAAACAAACTATAAAAATCGATAAGTAATGTTATATAATGTTCTCATTAAGAGAGGACGTTTTTAATGGATACTGTTGCAAAAAAAGAACAGAAGAAAGTTGAAATTTCTTCAGCCGAATGGCAAATCATGCGCATTGTCTGGACTTTGAAACATGTGACTAGTTCGGAAATCATCAATTTGATGCAAAAGAAACAGACTTGGTCTGATTCTACAATCAAAACTTTAATTACACGGTTGACTAAAAAGGAATTTCTTAGTCGTAAAAAAGAACAGGGCCGCTATATTTATTCTTCAACAGTGGCTGAACAAGATACGATGAATGAATATGCCAATAGTTTATTCAATGATTTTTGTGCCCATAAGGCAGGATCAGTTTTGAATGAATTGATTGATTCTTTGGAAATCAGTCAGGCAGACATTGCCAAACTGGAAAAAACTTTAAAAGAAAAAGAAAAAACTGCTCCAGAACACGTGCACTGCGATTGTTTGCCAGACGGTTGCGATGATATGTGCTAAAATTAAGTTCCTTGGCAGGGGCGTAGGCTGAACTCAGAAATTGAGTTTGGCCTATTTTTCTTTGCCTTTTTGTTAAATGATTAACAGTGATAATTTAGCAAATGAATATGTATGTAAAATATAAAAAATGTAAATCTTTGGTAAATGTTTTTTAAAAATTAAGAAGCATATCTAAGTGAGGGATGTTGTCTTCTAAATACACATCAGAAATTGCTTTAAAACCGAATTGTTCATAAAATTTTTGTAGATAAGCTTGAGCTTGAATTTGAATTGGTTGTTTAGGGAATCTTTGTTTGATCTCATCAATTGTTGCCGCAACGATTTTTTCTCCCAAGCCATTTTTACGAAATTCTTTGACAACTAGAACACGTCCAAAAGTAATGTGATCGCCTTTATCAATAATTCTCGTATAAGCCTTTAATTGCCCATCTTCAATCAGACAAACGTGTAAGTCGTCATAATCATCATCGTCGACTTCTTGATAAGGACAATTTTGTTCAACAACGAAAACTTTGACACGTTCTTTCAAAATATCAATCAATTCTTTTGGTGTTAATTCATTAGTATGCTTGACGGTAATCATATGGATTCCTCCTGCGGTTTTTACTGATAATAATACAATTATATTGTTTTGTATGTTAAAAATTCTCGGAAAAACTCTTTTTTCTAACATTGAATTAAAGGCCACAATAATATAGGATAAAAGGGTGTGAAACATGTGTTTCACGAGTGGAGGTATGTCAATGAAACCGGAAGAATTTTTTGAATCCTTGGCAAAACAAGGGATTGAGTTAAGTGAAACTCAAAAAGATCAATTTGCAATTTACTTTAGGGAATTGGTTGAAACTAATAAAGTTATGAACTTAACTTCAATTACCGATGAAGATCAAGTTTATTTGAAACATTTTTACGATTCGATTGAATTAGGCTTCGTCGATAAAAAGATTTTGAGTGATGAATTAACACTTTGCGACGTTGGGTCAGGTGCAGGTTTTCCATCTTTGCCTTTGAAGATCGTTAATCCTAAACTTAAAATTACTATCGTTGATTCATTGAATAAGCGAATTAAATTTTTAGATAGTTTGGTTAATAAATTAAGTCTAGAAGATGTAAATTTAGTTCATGGTCGTGCTGAAGAAGTCGGCAAGAATGCTCAATTTAGGGAACAATTTGACGTTGTAACGGCTCGTGCAGTCGCTGCTATGAACGTTCTGACAGAATTTTGTTTACCACTAGTTAAGCTTGGTGGACAATTCGTCGCTATGAAGTCTGAAAAAGCTCCTGAAGAAGTCAAAGCAGCAAAATTTGCAATCGAGACTTTGGGTGGAGAAATCAAACAACAAACTTCAGTTGAATTACCAAATGATGCAGGAATCCGTAATTTTATTTTTGTAGGCAAAGTTAATAAAACACCGAAGAAATATCCAAGAAAACCAGGAACACCTGCTAAAAAACCACTTGTGAAATAATTAGACAGTATAAATGAATACTGTAAAAATGATAAGATTATATAGATATGGCAAAAGTGAACCATAAGTAAATATTTTGGGAGACCGTTATAACGGCTCTAAAGATAGGGGAATAAAATGGCACGAAAAATATCTGTTGCAAATCAAAAAGGTGGTGTTGGGAAAACTACTACCACCATTAATTTGGGAGCATGTTTAACCGATTTGGGTCAAAGAGTATTGATTGTTGATACTGACCCTCAAGGTAATGCTACCAGCGGTTTAGGTATTAAAAAGGCTAACGTTGAAAAAGATGTCTATGATGTTTTAGTAAACGAATATCCGTTGAAAAAGACGATTATTCATACTAAGCATCCAAAGCTAGATATCGTTCCAGCAACGATCCAACTAGCCGGTGCAGAAATGGAATTGACGACAATGATGGCTCGTGAAACACGTTTACGTGCGGGAATCGAAGAAGTCGACAATGATTACGATATTATTTTGATCGATTGTCCACCTTCATTAGGTCAACTATCTACTAATGCCTTTACGGCGAGCGATTCAATTATTATTCCAGTTCAAAGTGAGTATTATGCATTGGAAGGATTGAGTCAATTGCTAAATACCATTCGTTTGGTTCAAAAACATTTCAATACTAACTTAGCCATTGAAGGCGTCTTGATCACAATGTTAGATGCCAGAACTAATTTAGGTGCTCAAGTAGTTGATGAAGTGAAATCATACTTTGGAGATTCAGTTTACAAATCAATCGTTCCTAGAAACACACGGCTAGCGGAAGCACCTAGTTACGGTTTACCAATCGTCGACTTTGACGACAAGTCAAGAGGTGCTAAAGCTTATCGTGAACTTGCCGAGGAGGTGTTAAAGCGTAATGGCATCAAGCAAAAATAAAAAAGGCTTAGGAAGAGGAATTGATGCTATCTTTTCTGAATTCGAAGCTATTGATGAAAATAGTGAAACCGTCGTTGACCTTTCTATCGATGATATTCGTCCTAATCCATATCAACCTAGAAAAACTTTCGACCAAAATGCTTTAAACGAGTTAGCACACTCAATTGAACAAAACGGTGTCTTTCAACCAATTATCGTTCGTGAAAGTGTTAATGGTTTTGAAATCATTGCTGGGGAGAGACGTTTCCGTGCAAGTAAAATTGCTAAGAAGACTACTATTCCAGCTATCGTTCGTCCATTAAGCGAATCAGGGATGATGGAAATTGCTGTTTTGGAAAACCTTCAGCGTGAAGATTTAACGCCACTTGAAGAAGCAGACGCCTATCAAACTTTGATTACGAAATTGAATTTGACCCAAGAGCAAGTTTCTCAAAGATTAGGCAAGTCTCGTCCTTATATTGCCAACTACTTGCGACTATTGAATTTGCCCGAAGCTACTAAGAAATTAGTTCAAAGCGGTAAGTTATCAATGGGCCAAGCTAGAACTTTGTTGAGCTTAAAGGACCAAGACCAAATCGATCGTCTAGCTAAACGTGCTGTAGAAGAAGATTTGACTGTTCGTCAACTTGAACAATTGGCTACTGAATCTAAGCACAACAGCAAAAAGAAGAAGAAAGCTGTTCAAAAATCTCCTTTCATTAGAGCAACTGAAGAAAAATTAGTTGAAAGATTTGATACACCGGTTGCTGTGAAAGAGACTAGAAGCGGCCATGGAAAATTAGAAATTGATTTCTCGAATACGGATGATTTAAATCGTATTTTAGACATATTAGGAATCCATTTAGATTAGAGGAATTGTATGTTTAAACTTGGAGATATTATCACAATGAAAAAACCTCACGCTTGTGGGGAAAATCGCTGGGAAGTTATCCGTTTAGGTGCGGATATTAAAGTTAAATGCTTAGGCTGTGGTCACATCGTGATGATTCCACGGGCTGAATTCAAGAAGAAATTCAAGAAAGTTTTAACACAAGCTGACCAAGTGAAAACAGAAAATGAAGAACATTATTTGAAAAAATCTCAATTAATGCCACCAAACTTTATTAAAAGAAATGAGGAATAAATAATGGCTCTAACTGCCGGAATTGTCGGACTACCAAACGTTGGTAAGTCAACTTTATTTAATGCTATTACAAAAGCTGGTGCGGAGATGGCTAACTATCCTTTCGCCACAATCGACCCTAACGTGGGTATGGTTGAAGTGCCAGATAGCCGTCTAGCAAGAATCGATTCATTGATTCCCGCTAAAAAAGTTATTCATACTACTTTTGAATTTACTGATATCGCTGGTATCGTTAAAGGTGCTAGTAAGGGTGAAGGACTTGGTAACAAGTTCTTGGAAAATATCAGACAAGTTGACGCCATTGTTCATGTCGTTCGTGCGTTCGATGATGACGATATCACAAGTGTTACTGGTAAAGTTGACCCACTAGATGATATTGAAACTATTAATTTGGAATTAAGTATTGCTGATCTTGACAGTATAAACAAGCGTTACACTCGTGTTGAAAAAGCTGCTAAGAGTGCCAAGGATAAAGAAGCTCAAGCTGAGTTGTCAGTTCTTGAAAAGATCAAGCCAGTTCTTGAAGAAGGTGGCGCTGTTAGATCAATCGACTTTGACGAAGATGAACAAAAAATCGTTAAGGGATTATTCTTACTAACTTCAAAACCTGTTTTGTACGTAGCTAACATCGCTGAAGAAGATATGGCTGATCCTGAAAGTTCTAAGTATTACAAAGTCGTTGAAGATTACGCTAAGAAAGACAACGCTCAAGTAATCGGAGTTTCAGCTAGAACTGAAGAAGAAATTGCCGAATTAGATGACGATGAAAGAAAAGAATTCCTTGAAGCTGAAGGTGTTACAGAGTCAGGTCTTGATAAGCTTATCAAAGCTAGTTACAAGCTATTAGGACTTAGAACTTTCTTCACTGCTGGTGGTAAAGAAACTCGTGCTTGGACTTTCCACGAAGGTATGAAAGCACCACAAGTTGCCGGAATTATTCACTCTGATTTTGAACGTGGATTTATCCGTGCTGAAGTTATGTCATTTAGTGATTTGGATGAATTAGGTAGTGAAAAAGCCGTCAAGGAAGCCGGCAAATTACGTGTTGAAGGTAAGGATTACGAAGTTCAAGATGGAGACATCATCGAATTCCGCTTTAACGTCTAACCAGGGGGACAAAAATGTCAGAGGATTTAAGAGAAAAGAATAAGCAAGCTTCTGAAAAGCAAAAAGTTGCTTCAGCTAAGAATGAAAGAAAAGAAGAAATTAAAGCGGAAATCTATAATGCTAGTGCAGATGATTTGCGTAAAAAATTGAGTAATAAAAATGCTGAATATATTTTTAAACTCAATAAATATTTGATGGAAGATGGTTTCAAAGAAGACGAAGCTAAAGAAGCTATCGATAAATTGCTTCCAGAAATCGTTGATAATCAAATCAAAGGGATTCCAGCTAACCAACTTTATGGTCCAGTAACTCAAAGAGCTAAAGATATTGTTCATCCAACTAAGAAGCCTAAAGTGACACCATTCTGGGCTTCATGGATCGACACATCATTATTATTCTTTGCTCTATTTGGCGTTTTGTACGGAATCGTTGCTTTGACAACAAAGAAACCTGATCCAAATAATCAAACAGGTATCATTACTTTGATTGTCTTATCTGCTATGTGGGGTGCATTGTTAACATGGTTCAACAACCAAATGAAACGTCCTAAGTCAGAACGTCCCGGTTGGGGAATTACGATTGGATATTTGGTCGTTGGTTTAGCCTTCATGTTTATTTTCTTGGCAGCCATGACTGCTGTACCTACATCAATTAACCCAGCTCTTAATGCAATTGGATACTTCATTGCTGCAGTAGTAGCTTACGGAGTTCGTTTCTTCTTCCGTCGCACTATGGGTATTCATGATCGTTCATTCGTATAAAAGTTACCTAAAAAAACTTCAGTGTAGACTGAAGTTTTTTTTGTAGTAGTTAATTGACAAAAACAAAATTTCCATTAGAATTAAAGCATTCAATCAATTAGTTAAATAGTATGCTTGAAAGGTGGTATTTTATGAATCAAGCAGCAGATGAATATAAGAACAGTCTTTATTCTGAATTGAGCAAGATAGGTAAAGGCTTGTCGAGTGATAAGCGATTAGAGATTTTAGATTTGTTGTCGCAGAGTCCCAAAACCGTAGAATCATTGGCTAGACAGTCAGGTATGAGCATCGCTAATACATCTAGGCATTTGAAAACGTTGCGTGATGCTAATTTAGTTATCAATATTAAAAAGGGTAACTTTGTAGTTTACCAGTTAGCCTCTAAACAAGTAGAACAACTATTTTATCTATTGCGTGATGTTGGTGAAAGTCAGTTATTAGCTATGAAACAGATTCAACAAAGCTTCGACATTACAGAACAAGTTAAGACTTTAGATTTATCAACAGCTATCAAGTTGTTGAGTCGAGATGACGTGCAGTTATTGGATGTTAGACCAGAAGACGAGTTTCAAGCGGGACATATTAAAGGGGCTATCAACATTCCAATGGATCAATTGTCAGAACAAGTTGAAAAAATAGATCCAAAAAAAGATGTGATCGTCTATTGCCGTGGTCACTTGTGTGCTTTGACGAATCAGGCTACTAGATTATTAAATGAGCAAGGTCGTCACGCTTATAGTTTAAATGAAAGTTATTACGATTGGCGCGAGTTTGTCGCTCAACAATAAACATCACTTATAGAAGTGGTGTTTTTTTGTTGCTTTTGGATTGACAAAAGAAAAAGTCATGTTAATATTTAACTATTCAATTAATTAGTTGAATAGATTTGGGCAGGAGGGAAGAAAATGTCTCAAAATTATGATGTCATCGTAATCGGTGCTGGTCCTAGTGGAATGACTGCTGCTTTATATGCTTCAAGAGCCAATTTAAAAGTAGCAATGCTTGATCGGGGGATTTATGGTGGTCAGATGAACAATACGGCCGAGATTGAAAATTATCCTGGCTTTGAAAATGTTTTAGGACCAGATTTGTCAGAAAAAATGTATAAGAGTTCGCAACAATTTGGAGTTGAATTTTTGTACGGAGATGTAGAAAAACTAGAAGTTGACGGTGAGGGTCTTAAACATCTTTATACAGACAATGGTGAATTAACGGCGATGGCAGTTATTATTGCGACCGGTTCACAACCTAGAAAACTAGGTATTACTGGTGAAGAAGAATTTAGTGGTCGAGGCGTTTCCTACTGTGCAGTCTGTGATGGAGCTTTTTACAAGAATAAAAATGTAACAGTTGTCGGTGGTGGAAATTCTGCTATTGAAGAAGGCTTATATTTGGCTAATGTAACTGATGACGTCAATGTAGTTCATCGTCGTGATCAATTACGAGCTGAGAAGTTATTGCAAAATAGGGCTTTTAAAAATGATAAGATGAACTTTACTTGGAACAGTCAAGTTACTGAAATTGTCGGTGATGATAGAAAAGTTACCGGGGTGAAGGTTCACAATAAAGAAACCAATGAAGACAGAATTGTCCCAACTGAGGGAGTATTCATTTATGTCGGAACAGAACCAATGACGAAAGCCTTTAGAAATTTGGGTATCACTGATGAAAAAGGTTGGATTAAAACTGATGAGGATATGAAAACTAATATCGCTGGAGTTTACGCCGTTGGAGATGTAAGACAAAAACATTTGCGTCAAATTACTACTGCTGTAGGTGATGGTGGAATTGCAGCTCAAGAAGCATTCAACTATTTGGAAAGTTTAAAAGACGTAGCTACAGATTAAAGGAGAAATAAATTATGGAAATTAAATATTGGTCAGATATCGCATGCCCATTTTGTTACATCGGTTCAACGAGAATGAAAAAGGCTTTAAAAGAAATGAATATTTATGATGAAACACCCTTGGAATTCAAATCGTTTCAACTAGATCCAACTCTACCTAAAACTACTAAGGAAAATATGCTTGATCATTTTTCTAAGGGTCATGGGATGACAAAACAACAAGCTAAGGCACAAATTGAACAAATTTCGCAAATGGGTGCAAGTGATGGATTGAAGGTCGATTTGCTAAATGCTATTCCTACTAATACTGAAGATGCTCATCGATTGATCAAATTAGCTGATTCTAAAAATGATGAGGCGCTAACAGAAAGAGTAATCGATGCTTTTTACCAAGTTTACTTTAGTAATGGTGAATCTATTGCTGATCATGACGTGTTAACTAAAGCAGCTACTGAAGCTGGATTAGATGGACAAGAGGTTAGTTCAGTTTTAAGTGACAATAAATATCTAAAAGAAGTTCGTGCTGATGAAATAGAAGCTCAACAATTAGGCATTCATGCAGCACCATTCTTTGTTATTAACAACAAGTATGGCATCTCTGGAGCACAACCTTACGAAGTTATGCTTGATGCTTTAAAGAAAATTGAAACAGGAGCAGTGAAATAATGGATAAAGACGAGAAGAAAACTCCAGTATTTGAAACTTTAGGCAGTGACGAGAGTGCAGTCTGTGGACCAGATGGCTGCAATATTCAAGCACATCGAGATAAAGAGAAAAATCAAGACAAGAAAACGAAATAGTAATAATGGCCTTGCTGGAAAATACCAACAAGGCCATTATTTGTTATTTAACTCTGAAAAACTGTACTAGACCGTACAATCCATATCCCCCAGCAGCAGCTTGCAAAATCGTCATGATCAAACCAACTTTACTCAAATCGATATTTCGGTCAAAGTGGATTTCATATTGAACAAAAGCGATAATTGCAATCGAAAAAATTATGATCAATAAGAACTTCATTCTCTTTTTTAAGTATTCCATGGAAGCTCACTTTCTTAGTGTGATTAGTAATCTAGTTACATCTTATTGTATAATACTAACTAGTTGTAGACTTGTAAATATATGTACGCTTGAGAGGTTTAAAAATGAAAATCTTAGTGGTTGATGATGATAAAGAAATTGTAGAGCTACTCAGCATTTATATTAAAAATGAAGGTTATGAACCTATTGCAGCTAATTCTGGACAAGAAGCTTTGGACCAATTGGCAGCACACAGTGACATTGCCTTGATGGTTCTGGATATTATGATGCCTGGTATTGATGGAATTGAAGTCGTTAAGCGAGTTCGGAAAGATTCGCAAATTCCGATTATTATTGTTTCAGCAAAAACGACCGATATGGATAAGATACAAGGTCTTATTACTGGTGCGGACGATTATGTCACGAAACCATTCAATCCTTTGGAAATTATGGCTAGAATTCGTTCATTATTGCGTCGTAGCAATCAACAAGCAACCAAAAATGTACCTGATAAACTAGAAGTTGGACCAATTACCATTTATAAGGATTCGCATGAAGTCGTTACAGATTCTGGACAAAAAGTTCAATTAACGGCTCTAGAGTTTGGGGTACTTTACTTATTAGCAAGTCACCCTAATCGAGTCTTTTCTGCCGATGAAATTTTTGAACGTGTTTGGAAACAAGAAAGCGTTGTTTCTGCCAAAACAGTTATGGTTCACGTCAGTCACTTGCGGGACAAACTAGAAGAAGCTACAAATGGTGAAAAAGTTATCGAAACCGTTTGGGGCGTCGGCTATAAAGTGGAGGTTTGATTTTGAATAAACGAATCAAACTGAATGCAAAAGAAAAAGGTGTCCTCCTTTTTGAAGGAATAGGCACCTTTCTTTTATTTCAGATAATAAATGCAATCATAATTGGTAGTCTTGGTAAAAATAATTTCGTACTGAATTTACAAAATAATTGGTCATTGTTGACGAATAAACTTTGGGCCATTATCGTAGTTTTAATTATGGAAATAGCTTTGACTGCAGCTATTGTTTTGAGTACTTTCCATAAGATGGAGCTTGAACAAATCAAACAAATTTTGCACAAAGCGGCTATTGATGACCAGACTAAACAAGTCCAAACAAAGGTTAATCCTAGTTTACAAGGTATTATTGAGAGCTTTAATTTATTGATTTTAAATATGGATCAACATGCTGAAGAACAACGTCAATCTGAAAAGAGTAAAGATGAATTGATCAGTAATGTCAGTCACGATATTAGAACGCCATTGACTTCGGTAATTGGTTATTTGGGATTGATTGAAGGTAAGAATTTCAATGATCTGAATCAAATTTTAAAATACACGCATATTGCTTATAAAAAGTCGTTAGAGATGCAAAATCTTGTCAATTCACTCTTTGAATTTGCCAATGTTCAACATGCAACGAGTCGTTTGAAGATGACTAAATTCGATATGGCTCAAATGTTAGATCAGCTGTCAGCTGACTTTGAATTAGAAGCTAACAAACGAGGGATGGAAATTATCGTTAATTCCACGCCTGATAAAATCATGATGCAAGGTGATACCGAAAAATTAGGCCGAGTCTTTAATAATTTGATCATGAATGCTTTAAAGTACGGAAAAGGTGCGACACATATTTGGCTAAATGCTGAACAAAAAGAACAAGAAGTGGTCGTTACAGTTGCTAACAATGGCCAACCAATCCCTAAAGACTCTTTGAAACACGTTTTTGATCGTTTTTATCGAGTGGAAGATTCTCGTTCTAAGAAGACTGGTGGTACTGGACTCGGTTTAGCAATTGCTCAAAGCATGGTTCAACTACACGGTGGTACAATAGCAGTTACTTCCGATAAGGAAAAGACCGCATTCGTTAGTCATTTTCCAATTTCGAAATCGAAAGATTGATTTGAGAGGTTTATTTATGAAAGGTTTCGCAAAGAAATTCATGTTGGTAATGTCAGTTTTTATTTTGACGTTACCAATTTTTACATCAGAGGCTACTGCCGCAACGTTTACTCAACCAGAACTAGAATTGAATGCTAGTGCCGGAATGATTTTTGATGAGAACAGTGGACAAATTGTCTATTCTAAGAATCCAGCAGAGAAATTAGCCATAGGTTCAATTACTAAGATTGTTACGTTGTATTTAGTAACTAAAGCTATCAAAGACGGTAAAATTTCCGAATCAGATTTAGTAACGCCAACACAAGAAGAAGCCGATATGACACAAGATAATGAGTTGACTAATGTCCGGTTGGATGCAGATAAGTCTTATTCAGTTAAAGATCTTTACAATGCAGCCTGGATAGTTTCTTCCAATTCGGCCGCTATGATGTTAGCTGGAAAAGTTGCTGGGACTCAGGCTAAATTTGTCAAAATGATGCGTAAAACGGTAAAAAATTGGGGTATCAAAGATGCCGAATTATACAATGCTTCTGGTTTGAACAATTCCGATTTGAAGACTGACATGTATATTGGACCAACTGATGGCGAAAATAAACTGTCTGCCAATGATATCGGTGTTATCGTTAAGCACGTTTTGGATCAATATCCAGAAATCCTTCAGACAACTTCAAAAACAAAATTATCATTCCCAATTGATAACGAAATTAAAACGTATGATACTTTGAATTTTCTATTAAAAGGTCAGCGCGACTATCAAGAGGGCTATGAATTTGACGGCTTAAAGACTGGTACGACTGAGCAAGCTGGTGAATCCTTCGTGGGAACTTTGCCAATGGATAATACAAGATTAGTAACAATCGTCTTGAATGCCCAAGGTGAAGACAATGATAACGATAAACGTTTCCGCTCTACTCAAAAATTAGTGCACTACGTAAAAGATAATTTTGAACGCAAAGAAGTTATCCAAAAAGATAAAAGTATAAAAATAAATAACAAAAAATATAAAACTTATGAACCTGTTTATGTTTGGTTGCCTAAAAACTCTAATATTGAAAATTTACGTTATACTGTAAGTAGTGACGACTTAGGTTTTACTGCAATCCACAATAAACAAACGGTAAAATTGATTGCCACGAACACTAACAGTGGTTATCTTCCGTTTAAAAAGGCAGATGTTAGAAAAAAGATACATAAGGAGACAAACCAGAAATCTTGGTGGGATCAAATCGTAGAATTTTTTAACCA